>JBDTQZ010000044.1:0-7932 GCA_039931935.1 Burkholderiaceae bacterium
CCTGGTCAGGAGCACAGTGTTCCCTGGTTCTGGCCCTTTGCCGCGGCAATAGAGCTCGCGGACGAAGGGCTGGAACTTTTTGTCGACAATCTGAAATTTGCGGCCGAAGCCTATGCCATCGCCGCCCCCCCGCCGCCGGACTGGTCGACGAGAAACCGGGTATTGCTTGACCTCCACACCCTGCGCCTGCGCGATTTCTCGCGCGCTGCCGTTGGCGGCATAGAAACACCCGTGCTGATCGACGCTCCCTACGCGGGCCACAGCGCGACTATCGCCGATTACGACAAGGGCCAGAGCCTGGTCGGAACGCTGCTGGATTGCGGCCTCGAGCGCGTTCTCGTCATGGATTGGAAGAGCGCCACCGAGGAAATGAAGGACTTCGATATCGATACGTATCTGGCCGATATCAATGTCGTCGTCGACAGCCTCGGCGGCAGAGTTCATCTGATTGGTGTCTGCCAGGGTGGCTGGATGTCGGCCATGTTCGCAGCCCGGTTTCCGGGCAAGGTTGTGAGCCTTGTTCTCGCAGGCGCCCCGATCGACACGGATGCCGGCGATGGAGCGATCAAGAACATCGCACACAAACTGCCGACGAGTTTCTTCGAGGGAATGGTCGCGGCCGGTGGCGGGCGAATGCTTGGAAGATTCATGCTCGCCGGTTGGAAGAACATGCATCCGGGCGAGCAATACATGGAAAAGTACATCGACCTATACCGGCATATCGAGGACAAGTCCTACATCAAGCGCACCGAGCACTTCGAGCGTTGGTACGAAAACCCGATCGACTTGCCCGGGCGTTGGTACCTACAGGCCATCAACCAGTTGTTCAAGGAGAACCGGCTGGCGAAAGGTAAGTTCGTCGCGCTCGGGCAGAAGATCTCGTTGAAGGACATTCGCGTTCCACTTTACTTGCTTGCCGGCGAGGCGGACGACATCACAACCAAGGAGCAGGTCTTCAACACTGAGACGCTGGTCGGAACGCCCGAAAAAGAGATCATAAAGAAGCTCGTGCCGGGGGGACATATCGGACTCTTCATGGGCTCGCACACGCTGCAGCACGTCTGGCCCGAGATCGGTGCGTGGATCAGGGGCCAGGAACCCAAGCAGAGATGAGTCTTGCGGCAAATTTGTTTCCGAGCCTTACTGATTTGACGATCCAGATGCGAGTTCGACGTCGCACATAGTATTCCGGGAGCTACGTAGCGCTTCTCATATTCGCGCCTGCCACGATCTAGTGTTGTCAGGATACGCTCGGAGCTTTACGATGCATTGCAATCGTCGCACCTTCACGCCCCATCGAGCAAAGGGGCTCTCAAATGACATCCGCCCCCATCGCATCGATCCCGTCGAAGCGGGATGTCGTGACCGCGACCGACCAGCTTGCTAAAGCTGCGGGCAACAGCGACATCCCGGCGATCGTGGTGCGCGGCCAGCTGGTGGACGCACCGTCGTGCCGGCTCGCGCCCGGTCAATCGCTGAGTGGCGAAGACGGCAGCACCGCCATTACCTTCATCGCCGGGAGCGACGGGCTGCAACTCAGCACGGACAACGAAGTGTGTGGGGTGGCCTTGCACGCGGGGGCGCGAGGCTGCCGGCGGCGGGTTCGATAAGATCTGACGGAACCGGCGTCGAACATCGCGAGAGCCTTTGCAATGTCGATCGCCTTGGCCGGGCGACGCGGTCGTATCGAGGCTACGACATATCAGGTTGTAAGGTCGGTGATGGCCAAGTCGATCAAGATGGCGAGCGGCGACAATCGTTTACCAAGTTCAATCGCAAGCACGACCGATTCGATCCTCGAATTGAGTGCTCAAATCGGCATACGATACCCATAAAATTCATGGTCTTCGTTATAGCCGCCCTGCCCAGCGCCTAAATCGCTGAAATCATGCACGAACTCGATGGCTTCTAGCCACTTAACCATCTTAAAGCCGAGTTCGTTTTCACAACGCAGTCGCAGCGGCGCTCCATGAAGCACGCTGAGTAGCTTCCCATTCATCTCATAGGCAAGCATCGTCAATTCGTGCCGCATGTTCCGTACCGTGTGCACGTCGTAATATCGGCCGCCGTCGGCGCCATCGGCGAATGAGTAAAAGACGACGTAGCGGGCCTCCGGCGTCGGCTTGACGATATCGAGGATGCGGCGCATCGGAATCCCGCCCCACTTTGCAACGCCAGACCATCCTTGAATGCAGAAGTGCTCGGTGATCTGCTCTTGCTTCGGCATTGCCTTGAGCTCCGCGTAGGAGAACTCTCGTGGATTCGCAACCAGCCCGTCGACGCGCAGACTGTAGGTCGCGAAGTCGCCCTTCACGAGCGCGTCGAACTCATCAGAGTGCGGCAACGTGCCATTGAGCCAGAAGTACGGTGAGATGTCCTTTTCCGTGTACTGATTGGTCGGGTCCCACCACTCGGCCAGACCCTTGATGGGACCGACCATGGCTTGGCCGGCCTTCTGCACGAGCCGGGCATGCTTGATCGTGAACGGCGACGCAAGAGACCAGGCGATGGCGACCAGCACCATGGCGGCGCTAAAGATCAGAAATCCTTCCCAGGAATCGTCGTTCACGCCGGCGAACATGTAATTCAGGTTTTGGCGCATCCCGGTTATGAACACGAGGGTCACATGGATGAAGATGAAAAGGAGAAACCAGCACAGCACGACGAAATGGATCGTCCTGGCGGCCTGTCGGTTAAGGACCTTCGCAAACCAGCCGAGCTTGTTGGCGATCGCCGGACTCTGCATCAAGCCGGTAATGATCGCCAATGGAGCGGCGATAAACACCGTGAGAAAATAGGCGAGTTGCTGCAGGCTGTTGTATCTCGTCCAGGTGTGCTCGAGCGGAAACTGCAGCGACAGATACTGAAGGGCCGTCGAAAGCGCGTTGGGGAAAACCGCCCATGCAGTGGGCACCAGCCTCTGCCACTGGTCGGTCGTGAACAGCAGCACGTAAAAGATCGCGCCGTTGATTACCCATAAAAGATCGAAGGAAAAATGCCACCACCGGGCGAGCCCTATCGAGTGGCGAAGGCCAGGAATGCCCAGCCATTTTGGGATGGTCACCGAATCATCTTTGGAGGTCCAGATGCGGTCCTTCGGAACTTCATGTTGGAAGCGAAACCACTCGGTGCCCGGAGTAGAGTCTCGCCGCCAATAGAGGCGCGGGTGATCAGCAAGAATTTGAATGCCGGCGCGGATGATGAACATCAGGAAGAACAAATTGAAAAAATGTTGCGCTCGCAGCCACAAGGGGAAGCCTGAGTAGACCGCCTGTGGAGACGGGGTGATGCCGGGGTAGCGCACGATGAATTCCTGTACGCCGGGCATCGTGCGCAACTGCTGGGCGACCGCGACTCCCAGGATCAGCAAGACAACCGCCAGCGGCATGGCCCACAACACGTTTATCCATCGCCGGCCTACGCGGATGCGTGGCACGACGCCCGTTTGCAGAGGCAACCAAGTGCTCAGCCGGATACGGTCGTCGGCTGCAGTGAGAGCCGCCGCAAGGGAATCGTGCGGCGGCGGAACCTCGCGAAAGTTGTTGGTCACCGGCATGGGATTCAGCCAATCTCAATACCTCGTCTGCCACTGCTGGCGGACCAAGATGCGTGAACACACTATTGGATTGGAGCGTAGGCTCCTGTTTGGAGCGCAGGCTCCCGTTTGCAGCCCACTAGCGCGTGGGCGTGATCGTATTCGGCTTGGGTTTAGTCTTCTTGTCGAGAAGCAAGTCCCTCAGCGCGACCGCCTCGTTATGTACTTCGTCATGGGCCGAATACACGAGTGTGATCGGGCCCTTGCGCGCCAAGGCGCGTAATTGCTTGAACTGGTCGAAATGCTGGCGCACCTCCTCGGCATAGCGGTGGCGAAACTCTTGCCAGCGTGAAGGATCGTGACCGAACCACTTTCGCAACGCGGTACTGGGTGCGAGATCTTTCACCGATTGATCCACTGCCGCATTTGCATTCTTGACCCCGCGCGGCCATAACCGGTCGATCAATATTCGCGTGCCGTCGTCGTGGCTGGGTTGCTCGTACGCCCGCTTCAGCCTGACATTGCTCGCTGTGATTCTCTTGCTCATCGCCGCTCCGTGGTGGTGTGGTTGAGAGGTCTCAATCGTTTGTTCTTTTCAGTGCTGTGCCCTTGTGCATCGCGATATGGTCGCTCTTGTCGCTCTTGATTTCATATTGCGGATCATCGGCGCTTGCACGATGGGTATGCCCCTTGTAGGGAATATCCTTTATGTGCACCCTAATAATCGTGCCGCTGACATGCCCGGCCTCCGAGTTCCAGGTCACGTGATCCCCAACTTTTAATTTCGTCGCCACGCTGAGTCGTCTCCGGTTAAGTTCTGCCTTAAGGGCTCAAGATATCAGCAGTCAAGCCGCCTATCGCTATCAGCCATGTATGATGACGCCAACCACGATAGCTGCATCAAGCACGACCCAGCCGATGCAAGCAAGATAAATAGTCTTGTCCTTCTTCTGGATACCGTAAACAAACCACAAGCATGCTGAAATCAGGTAGCCGGTCCACGAGACGAGCGAGACACCTCCAGCGTTATGGCCGACCCAGATGGTGAGCACCTGCGGCACAGTCATGAGCATGGTGATTACGGAAAGACTCCTCAGGATTTTTTCCAAGCCGCTGAGAGATGCCACACCGCTCGATCGACTAACCGCTTGGCCATCTGCAGGAAGCATCGTCATCGTGTCACCCCTCACGGACCGCAATTGGACCCGGCTATTGCTTCTCCCACGCGCATGGCACCGTGACACTTGTGGCCTGGCCAGGGAACGAACCAAATAAACTCGTCCACGGCGTTCCTGGACACCCCTGCTCGAACCATTGCTCACTCGGTTGCAACGATTGTCCGCTCGAATTCCACTTCCGCACGCACGCCCTCGAGATCCCGGTGGATCACAGCGACTGCCAACTTCCTCCCGCTACGTCCATAGGTGACCGTGCAGTCCCGCTTATCCAGCCTTCCGTCGATCTTTACCTGGTCGAATCGTTCAGCGTGACCGACATAAGCCAAGCCGAAATCGTATTGCTCGGTCCAGAAGAACGGGACGGCATCGAAGCGTTCCCGCCGTCCAAGCATGTTGCGCGCCGCGGTCTGCCCCTGGCGTTCTGCCACGACCCAGTGTTCCACGCGAATTCGTTCACCGGTGAGGGGATCCGGCCAGCGCGCGATGTCGCCAGCGGCGAAGATACCGGGAACGTTCGTCTCGAGATACTCGTCCACCGTAATGCCGCGATCGACAGCAAGTCCCGCCTGTTCCGCCAATGAGATCGCCGGTCGCACGCCGACGCCGACGACGACGAGATCAGCCTGGAGCCTTTCTCCATTGTTCAACGTAACGTTATGCTCGTCTATCCTGGTCGCTGTCGTGCCGAGATGGAACGTCACGCCGTGTTGCTCGTGGAGCTTTTGGATGAATGCCCCGACCTCAGGTCCGAGGATTTTTTCCATTGGGCAGGTCTCCCGACCGACGACGTGCACCTCAATATCGCGGGCCCGGAGCGATGACGCGACCTCGAGACCGATGAAGCTTGCGCCGATCACCACCGCTCGCCGCGACGCCATGGCGCTGGTGACGAGAGCGCGACTGTCGGCCAGCGTGCGCAGATAGTGCACGTGAGGCAGATCGGCGCCGGGCACCTCCAGCCGCACCGGCTCGGCGCCGGTGGCGAGCAGGAGCGCATCATAGCTATGACGGCTGCCATCCTCTAGTTGCACATTGCGGCTCGCTGTATCGATCGCGACGACGCGCGCGCTCAGCTTCACGTCGATGCCATGCTCCCGGTAGAATGCCGGCGATCGAAGAGGATTCGACTCGTCGGCTGCACTGCCCGCGAGGTAGCCCTTGGAAAGATTGGGGCGATCGCAGGGCAGCGCCTCATCGGCGCTCAGCATGGTGACGTCGCCGGCGTAGCGCTCGCGCCGGAGCATCTCTGCAGCGGCGTTGCCCGCTGCCCCGCCGCCGACGATGACGATCGACTTCGGTACGCTCGCCTCGACACGGGGTGCGGGCCGCACCACACTCTCGAGCTTTTCGCCAACATAAACGCTGCCGTTTCGCTGCTCGGTGCGCCAACATGAGATCGGACTCAGTGCCGGCGCGCGGAGGGCCTCGCCGGTACGCATACTGAAACACGCGTGATGCCAAGGGCAACGCACCGTATCGTCTACCAGAAGTCCGTCGGCAAGCGGCGCGCCATAGTGCGTGCAGAAGGCACCGATCGCGAACAGCTCGTTGCCGCGCCGCGCAAGAATCACCGGCTCGCCGTGCGCATGCCCGAGCAGCATCGCACCCTCCGCGATCCTGGAGAGTGCAACGCCCTTACCGAGATCCGGCCCGTCGAGTTTGGTCTTTTCTTCGCTCATTTGCTGTCCTTGACCATCGTGCTGGCCGGCCTACGCTTGCGTTGTCGCGCGCCTGCCGGCACTTTGAACTGCGCCAGATATCGGGTCTGGCACTTCCCGGGGTCGATGCGCCGTCAAATTGTGGACATCGCGGCACCCTCCGTTATTCGCGTCCCTCGACGCCTACGCCATAGACGTGAACCATTTGCCCACCGAGCCATCCCGACACGGCGATCATGCACACGCCGATGACCGAAAGGATGATGGGAACGTTCATGCTTTCTTGACCGCTGGTGCGTAGCCAGATGTTCACCGCATACAGCACGACGACGGTGAGATTGATCGCCATGTGGGTGAGAGCTATTTTCTTGACCGGCGGCGCGCCGCCCTGGTAGTAAAGCAAATCGATCAGCCCCGGCACCGCCGCGGCGAGGGCGCCGACCAAACCGCCGACCATGGTGAAGAACGCCACCGTGAACCAGACATCCGGCGTCGCGACACTCAGACCAATCAGGTCGCAGATCAGAGAGAAGATCCACAGGCCGATCGGAAAAACCACCAGCATCGGATGAATCGGATGCTTGGCGATACTTGCAGGGGTACGCATTGCATTCCTTTCAACTGTTCAACAAGACACAACGGCGGACGCCGACGCATTCTGCATGCACACTTGCGGACCATCTGCGTCGACGTACAGGAGCCGATTGACTGCTGCTCTCCTCCCCTGTCGCGCCTGAGTGCAGGCGTGCATCAGTATCTGCGGGCACCCGGCGTGACTTTATTCCCCGACTTTCACCCATGAAACGGAGGAATGTACTCACAGGACGCTGATTCTTGGCGCATCAAATAGGTGTCGTTCCCCTCGTCACGGCACCGGCGAATCACCAATGCGCGCATCATGCTCCGCAATTCCGCCTCATGTTCGCGCGGGAGTGGGCTCGTAAGGGTCGTATTCTGGATTCGCCTCGACCGCTTGACGCTTCACGTTGACAAACACCTCATGTTCCGGCCAGCTTACGCGGTCTATCCGCTCCGGCGAGAGCAGGACATGTTTACCTGGCAGCCATTTGCGAGTATCGACGACCAGATAACGGATCGCCCAGCTCTCGTCGTCGAACACGAAATTTGCCACGCTGCCGATCGGCCCGTCGGTAGCCATGATTTCATAGCTGATAACCACGTTGCTGCTGCGCAAATGCGAGTCCGCTGATTCGCGCTTGCGGTCCAGGCGCCCCTGTCTCTCGCGCGCGATGTAGTCATCGCGTGGTTCCCGTGAGGCAAGGATGACGTCGGGAGACGCCCCGACCCAGGGTAGCGGATACATGCTGCGCCCCCACAGATCGGAACCTTCCCAGTAGTAGGGATAGCCGTAATAATTGTAGTGATCGATCTCGTGCTGTCGCGAAACCGGTTTGTCGGTGTCGATGCTCGGACTGTTTCGGACTTGTTGCTGAGTGAGATTGACGTGAATGACCTCATCGTCCCAAGTCACTTTGCTGACGGAGTTCGGAGAGATCAATACCTTGCGGCCGCTCAACCACCCGCCGGTCTCGACCACCAT
>JBDTQZ010000045.1:0-7901 GCA_039931935.1 Burkholderiaceae bacterium
AATGCCGACGCGCAGCGGCCCGTGTTCAGGCAGCCCGGTCACCGACATCAGCCCGCCCATGCCCTGCGCGATCTGGTCGAAGCCGGGACGCGTTGCATAAGGCCCGGTCTGACCGAAGCCGGAAATGCTCGCGTACACGAGGCGCGGATTGATCTTCGAGAGCACCTCGTAATCGATGCCGAGACGTGTCTTCACGTCGGGCCGGAAATTCTCCAGCAGCACGTCGGCGGTCTCCACCAATTTCTTCAACGCCGCGATGCCCTCGGGTTCCTTCAAGTTGAGCGTGATCGAGCGCTTATTGCGGTGCGTGTATTGATAGTCCGAGCCTTCCTGTCCACCGAGCGTGTCGTCGCCGCGCATGTGCTCGGGCATCTGGACCTGAATCACGTCGGCGCCCCAGTCGGCGAGCTGACGCGCAGCCGTCGGACCGGCGCGCACCTGCGTCATGTCGACAACGCGGAAACGGGAAAGGGCTGGAGAAGCGGGAATGTGTGGCATCGACCGAATCTACCGAAAAGACCGCGGTTGCGAATTCATACGCCGTTTCAGGCAGGAACGCTTCGAAGCCGGCGCCACGCTCGAAACAGCGGAGGTGCGAGCAGGCCCGCCGCGGTGACGAGGAACAGCGTGACCACGACCGGTCGCGAGAAGAACTGCGTCCAGTCCTGATCGAAGATCAACAGTGACTGCTTCAGCGTCTCCTCCACCAACTTGCCCAGAACGAGCCCCATGATCAGGGGCGCGGGCGAGAACCCGTAACGGCGGAAGAGGAATCCAACAACGCCGAACAACAGCATGATCACTACGTCTTCCATCGACTGGTTGGGCGCGTAGGCACCGACCACCGAAAGAATGAAGACTGCCGGCCAAAGGAACGCTTCAGGGATCAGCGCAATGCGCGCGAAGATTTTTGCGGCGCCAAGCCCAAGGACGAGATAGAGCAGGTTGGAGACGAGCATCGAGCCGAACACCACGTAAAGCAGCGTCGGCTGCTCATTGAACAGATGAGGTCCAGGTCGCACTCCCTGCACCAACAGACCGGCCAGGATGATCGCGCTGGTGGTGCTACCGGGGATGCCGAGTGCCAGCGTCGGCACCATCGCGCCGCCTACAGCGGCGTTGTTCGCGGCTTCGGGACCCGCCACCCCTTCGATCGCGCCCTTGCCGAACTCCTCCTTGTGCTTCGACCAACGCTTGGTTTCGTTGTAGCAAATCAACGCCGCGGTCGTGGCGCCAAGCGCGGGCAGCATGCCGATAAAGGTGCCGATCACGCTGGACACACTCATCGCCTTGGCACACTTGCGAAAATCGGCCAGGCTTGGCAGCTTCGCAGAATTCAGCTTGATGTATTCCTGAACTACGCCACGCTGCGATGCGCGCTCGAGCAACTCGGCAATCGCGAACAGGCCGATCAACACGGGAACGAAACCGATGCCGTCAGAGAGCGTGGGCATGCCGAACGTGAAGCGCTCTACGCCGGTCGTCAGATCCAGGCCGACCGTCGCGATCAGCACACCCGAGGCGGCAGCCATCAGATTCTTTACTGGCGAATCGCCGCCCACTGCGGCCACCATCGACAGCCCGAACAGCGCGAGAGCGAAATACTCAGGCGGGCCGAACTGATAGGCGAGCCGCGCCAGTACGGGCGCAAAGATGATCAGCACGATCACGCTGAAGATGCCGCCGATCGCACTGGCCACCGCAGACATTCCCAATGCGCGACCGGCCTCGCCACGTTTGGCCAGTGGATAGCCGTCGAACGCGGTGGCCGAGGCCGACGGGTCGCCCGGCGTGTTGATCAGAATTGCCGTGATCGATCCGCCGAAGTTGGCCGCGCAGTAAATCGATCCCAGGAAGGCGATCGCCGCGTTCGGCGTCATCGTGATCGTCAGCGGCAACAAGAGCGCGGTGGTGGTGCTGCCGCTGATGCCAGGCAATGCGCCTACCACGACCCCCAGCACCGTACCGGCGAATACGAGAAACAGGATCTGCGGATCGGCCACGGCCGAGAGGCCAGCTAAGAAGGCATCCACGGCTCAGGACCAGAGGTTGGCGATCAAGCCTTTGGGGAAATTTCCTCCGAGTACGCGCACGAACAGCCCATAGAGGCCGGCGCAAAGCAGCAACGCGCTCGCGGTGAGCTTCCACAAGCCGCGCTCGCCCCAGAGCAAGCCAAGGCCGATGAGGAAGGCGATTGCGGCAGGCCACATTCCGATCAGCTCCACTGCGCCCACGAACGCGAACAACACCGCGGACGTCATCCATACCATCCGGGGGACCGGTGCGGGTGTTTCCATCGGCGGATTGCCGATGCCGAATGCAGCCAGCACCGCCAGGAACGCGATGACGCCGACGACGAGGCGTGGAAAAACCTCCGCACCCAAACCGCTCACCATGGCCGCAGGCATCGTGGCGAAGCGATAGGTGAGCCCGAAGGCAACAGCACATCCGCAGAGCGCCACCCCCGCTACGACGATGTCCGTTCTGCGCATGGCTACTTGGTCATGCCCAGCGCTTTCAGCTCGCTTTCACCTTCCACGTAGAAACGGTCAAGCTGCGCCTGCCACACGGCGCGCCCGGTGACGCTGTCTGACGCTTGCCCGGACGTTTCAATGTAGGTCGTATACATCTGACCGCCCATTGCCTTGATCAGCCCGTCCTCGAGGATCTTGAGCCGGTCTTCGGGAACACCTTTCAGCGTGACGAAGCCACGCACGGTCGAGTAGTCGGCGGCGATGCCTAGGTCCTTCGCCGAGGGCACGTCGGGAAGAACCTTCATCCGCTGCGGAGTAAGCACCATCAACGCACGCGCATCGCCCGCCTTGAGTTGCGATTCGGCCTCCGCGTAGTTGAGCATGCCGACATCGAGGTTGCCGCTCACGACATTGATCACGATATCGCCGCCGCCGCGGAAAGGAACCGCAGTGGGCGCCTGCAACCCCGCTTTGCGTGCGAAGCCCAGCAGCGAGAGATGGTCAACGCTACCAATGTGGGTCACGCCCGCCTTGAGCTTGCGAGTCTTTGCGGCCGCGAGTAGATCTTGTGCCGTCTTGAACGGACTGGTCTTCCCAACCATCAGCACTTGTGGATCGGCGGTGGCGCGGGCGAGAGCAACGATGTCTATTCGAAGTTGGGCGCGAAGTGGATCGTTGTGCATGCGGGCTACCACTTCAGCTCCGACAAGGAGCTGCGAATGCAAGCGGGGCTGGAGCGCCTGAAGCGCATCGCGGCATACGCGGAAAGCAAAGGAGCGCTGATCCTGCTCGAAAACCTCAACAAGGAACCTGAGGACTCCGAAGTTCACTACCTGGCCCACACGGTGGAGGAGTGGCGCTACTACTTCGAGCGAATCCAATCACCCGCGTTCGGCCTTTCATTCACCGCAAATCATGCGCATCTCGTTCCGGAAGGCATCGAGGGATTTGTAGACGCTCTCGACATGGACCGAGTCTTCGAGGTACGGCTGGCGGACTGCTTTCGCAACGGCTTCGAGGTTCATCTGAAGCCCGGCGCGGGGGACCTGGATTTCGGCGACATGTTCCGGCGCATCGAGGGCAAGGGTTTCAAAGGGCACTACACCAACGCCTTCGCTTCGCTCGACGACATGCTCGTCGGCCGCGAGCACTTGGTTGAGGCGGCCAGGAAAGCGGGAGTCGCCGTTTGAGAAGGCTCGCTGGCTACGCCGCCTTTTCGATCGCGTCAAAGAGCCCCGCAATTCCGAATGAGACGTCGTGCAGCTTGCCGTTGATAAAGAAAGTCGGCGTCGCGCGCGCTCCGCTCTTTGCTCCACCTTCCTGGTGCTCGCGGATTCGCTGCAGGTAAACGGTATCGCTCATTTCTGCAGAGAAGCGGGTCATGTTTGAGTTCCAGCCGCTGCGCGTAGACCCGCAACTGGTCGGGCTTCAAGGCGGGCTGCACCTCGAACAGCAGATCGTGCATGGGCCAAAATCTTTTCTGCCCGCCCGCGCATTCCGCCGCCAGCGCGGCATTCAGTGCCAACGGATGAACTTCCTCCAGCGGGAAGTGGCGATACACGAAGCGCAGGCGGTCCGAGAAATGCGAGAGCAGCAGCTTGACGACCGGTGTGGCCTGCTTGCAGTTGGGACACTCAAAATCACCGTATTCGACCAACGTCAGTTGGGCGTGCGAGGCGCCGATCGAGTGATCAGCAAGGCCTACCGGAATTGCGAGGTCGAACATGTGATGCGTCCTAAACAGCCATACTGCCAAAATAATAATATCGGCTCGCGGGGTGCAACCAAAACACAGTGCGCCGTCGAGTGCGCGCAGCTCAGCGAGTAAGGGAGTGCCTAACCAATGAACCAGGTTCATGAAGGTGGTTGTGCTTGCGGCGCCGTTCGGTATCGGGTGCAGGGAAATTCGGAGATTTGCCAGATCTGCCATTGCAGGTTCTGTCAACGGCGACTGGGCAGTGCGTTCGCTACGGTCGCCTACTTCGATGAGCGCAACGTGGAGGTTTTGCAGGGCGCGCTAACGCAGTATGAGCATCGCTCCGACGAGAGCGGCAGATGGCTGAGGATGCAGTTTTGCTCGCAATGCGGAACGACGGTCACCCATACCGCGCAGGTACGGCCGGGTCTTAGAGCTATCGCAGTGGCAACGTTCGATGACCCCGAGTGGGCTCCAATACAACGTCACATTTGGGTTCAATCGAAGCGATCGTGGGTGTCGCTTCCGTCCGACATCGCCGCGTTTCCAAAGGCCGCGCCTGCGCCTGCCAAGTAACTGGTCGCACAGGAGGTCGGATGCTCGCTGTCACGTACAACCGCGTGGGACCTGCAGATGAGGTACTTTCCTTCGGCGAGATCGAAACACCATCCGCCGGAGCCGGCGAGATTCGCGTCAAGCTTGCCAGCTCGGGCGTCAATCCATCAGATGTGAAATCGCGCGCGGGTGTGCGCAACAAAACACTGCCCTTCCCGTTGATGGTTCCACACAGCGATGGTGCGGGCCTGATCGATCAAGTGGGCAGCGGCGTCGATCGTGCGCGTATCGGCGAGCGAGTCTGGGTGTGGAATGCAGCGTGGCATCGGCCGATGGGCACCGCAGCCCAGTACGTCGTGCTCCCCGCGCAGCAGGCCGTCCGGTTGCCCGACGCGATCGACTTCTCCGCGGGTGCGTGCCTCGGCATTCCGGCACTGACTGCGTATCACGCGGTCGCGATGAACGGCGGCGTCAGCGGCAAATCGGTATTAGTCACCGGAGGTGCAGGTGCCGTTGGCCACTATGCAATTCAGTTTGCAAAGCTAGGCGGTGCCGAGCGGATCATCGCAACCGTGAGCAGTGATGCGAAAGGTGCGATTGCAATTGCGGCCGGTGCTGACACCTTCATCAATTACAAGACCGAAGACGTTGGACAGCGCTGCGTGGACCTGACGGACAGACGCGGCATTGATCGCATCATCGAGATGGATCTCGCGGCAAACATTCGGTCGGACCTCGCGGCGCTCCGTAGCGACGGTGAGATCGTCGTCTACGGAAGCGGCGCGCCGGAGATTGCGGTGCCGTTCTTCGCTTCGATTCTCAAAAACATGCACTATTACTTCTTCATCGTCTACAACCTCAATGCGGTGGAACGCGCGAGCGATCTTGGCGACGTGTCACGTCTGCTAAGGGAAAACAAACTGAAACATCAGATTGCTGCACGCATGCCCTTGTCAAAGGCGGCTGAAGCGCATCGGCTGGTCGAAAGCGGCCAGGCCATCGGCAACGTGGTGCTCGATATTCCTTGACCGCACTGCACGCGAGGAGCAGACGTCGGGCAAGAGCCAAGGCGGTTGCCCTTCTGTCCGTGATTTCAAGTCGCAAAGCAGACACGTAATTGCGTTATTACGACTGCGTCAAACCAATGCGAACCTGTGCATTGGCAGGAGACCGAATGAGTTACGCAGATTTGCCGCGGAAGCAGTTCCACTGGCAGCAATTGTTCGGGCTGCTGGATAAATTGCCTATCTGGGCCGGCTACTTCTTTGCGATTCTGTGTTCGTTCGGGATGGGGTACAGCCTGGGTAGCTCGAACTCGAGCTTTCCGGATCCTCACCGGGGTCGATTCGCTCTCGTCGCCCTATCCGCCGCCGCTTTGCTGCTCATTTTGTTTTTGGATCGAACGCTACGCAGGGAAGAGCGTCGGCGTGCGCAACGCGCAGAACAGATCAGACTCAGCAAGGAAGCGCATGCCATTGAGCTGCTCGATCCGGTCGAGCGTCACGTGCTTGACGCACTGGATCAGATTGCGACCGTTAAGGGCGTCGATCGAGCCACTCTTATCCCGGCGATACTGAATCAGTACGTTGCGCGAAAGTCGTTCGAGGAGGCTCTCCGGGAGAGCGCCGCGCAAGGAACGGGAAGGGCGTCTGCGAAACCTGAAGCTCCCCCCGGTTGGGTAAAGACGTTGCCCGCCTGGTTGGAAACGCTCCCCGGGTCGTTGGACATCAAGGACCCTCGGCGTTCTACCTTTTCGCAATCCGACCGTCGCTAGGCCAGCTTCGCCCCCGCGTTATCGGAGTCGTGAGGTAGTAGGTCCGTTCGACTCTGCCGACCAGGTATCAAGTTCTTGATTTTGACGCGACCCGCTTCGCCATCTCGCGCGCTTTATTCAAGAATCCTCTGGCCCAAACGAATTCCGTCGCAAGTATCGAAAGGCCAATAGGAATCACGATGAATGCCGGCCCCGGCAAGACGATCAGTGCAATCCCGATCAGAGTGACAGTTCCACCCACCACCGCGACCACTATGCGTTTGGCGAAGCGCAACTTCGAATGCTGCTCACTGCTCATGATGCCTGCTCATTTTCGCAAATCCACCCAACAGGACCGCTACGCGGCAGGCAGCGAGAATATCAACCGGAAAATAGGTAGCACACTGGCACCCCTGGAAATCCAATGGCTGACACCGAGACTTCACATCCGTTGCGGCCCTTTCTCAGAAACTGGGTTTGGGAGCATGGGCACGTCGGCACTCGCTATCTCGACTGCCGCGACGGCGAGATCAAGTTCGACGACGGCAAGAAATCGCGGTTTGCCGCTGAAAAGATCTTCTATGTCTCACTCGCGAAGGATGCGGACGACGCTGCGCATGCCGCAGGCCCCGCGACGCACGAAGGACGACTCGCTCGCTTCCTGCATGCAGCCCAGCACGGCAAACCCGAAGAGGCCGGGCCGGCTGCGGACGTTCAACGCGCGGCGCAAGACTGCGTGGAGCTTGGTCTTGTCTGCGCGTATCAGCAAGAAGCGCAGAGCGCGCTGGCGCGTTACGCGTTGGAGCCGATGTTCGAGGACGAAATTCGCGCCGCAGCCACCAGCGACATTCGCCGCGCCTATGTGGGTTTGCGCGACCAACTCGCACTGTATGACTTCACCGTGTTTCACGGATTACCCAGCCCGCTGTTGATTAACGAAGCGCCGTTCATTGACTGGCGCGTGCGCGCCAAGCCGGCGCAGCCACTCGTATCACTGCCGCTTGGACCCTACTGCCTGCTGGTCGGTACCCCGTCAGGCAAGAAGAGTCGGGCCGGACCGGTTCTGTGGAAACCCGTCGCGACGATGGGTCCGTTCAAGGATCACAATCGGCACATCGTTGAGGCAGCACGCTCGTGGATAGTGGCGACAACAGAAGATCAGCTCGTCGCCATACAAAGCAGCCGGTTTCCCCCTGTTACGCCCGACAAGCCTGAGGCCACACAGCCCTGACCGGCCGAAGTTGCGGATTCCGAAAGATCAGTCGACAACGCCAACGCTCTCAACGTTGCGCGCAGGATCGCCACGTCGGGCGAACTGTGCGACTGCCACTCCCAGCAGAGTGATCGCCGCGCCGACGAGCTTAACTGCGCCGTAGCCCTCCCCAGTCACCCACCAGGCCACCAGTCCGGCTGTCGGCGGCAT
>JBDTQZ010000046.1:0-7895 GCA_039931935.1 Burkholderiaceae bacterium
CTGGCACACGAAATGGACGAACGCTTCGCACATCTCGGCAAATGCTTCGGCAAGGCGATCCGCGATCGCTTTGAGCATGATCGAGCCATAGTCGTCGTGCTTCGCCTGAAACATTGCTTCGCGTTTTTCGAGTCCGATCCCCGACGTCACTGCGAACATTCCAATGTAATCGGCAACACCCGAACTCTTCGATGCGATGAAATCGGACAGACACTGGTTCGGATTCGGCACACCGTCGATCACGGGCTTCTTCGTCTGCTGCCGCAAACCATTCCACGTAAACAGCACCTCGCTGCGTGACTCATCGGCGTAGACCTCAATGTCGTCGCCGACCGAGTTGGCAGGGTAGAACGCAACCGCGCCGTTGGCTTTCAACCAGCGCTCGTTGACGATGCGCTCCAGCATCTTCTCGCCTTCCGCAAACACCTGGCGTGCGTGTTCTCCTATGACTTCATCGGCCAGAATCTGCGGGAACGGGCCGTGCAGGTCCCACGTCTGGAAAAACGGGCCCCAGTCGACATACTTCGCAATCATCGCCAAGTCGTAGTTCTTGAACGCGCGGCGGCCGAGAAACTTCGGCTTTGGCGGTGTGTAGCCCGCCCAGTCGATGCGTGACGCGTTGACGCGCGCGTCAGCCAGCGTGACAAGCTCCGGCGCCTTCTTCGATGCGTACTGAGTGCGAACGCGTTCGTATTCGATTTTGATGTCTGCGATGTACTTCGCGGCGGCATCGTCCGACACCAGACTCTGGCAGACGCCGACCGAACGGCTCGCATCAGAAACGTAAATCACCGGCCCGTTCGAGTAGTGCGGCGCGATTTTCACGGCGGTGTGCACGCGCGACGTAGTGGCGCCCCCGATCAGCAACGGCAGCTTGAACCCCTGGCGCTGCATCTCGCGCGCAACGTGTTGCATTTCTTCCAGCGAAGGCGTGATCAGGCCAGATAGGCCGATCATGTCGGCTTTTTCCTCACGCGCCCTCGCGAGAATCTTGTCGGCGGGCACCATCACGCCCATGTTGACGACATCGAAGTTATTGCACTGAAGCACGACCGACACGATGTTCTTACCGATATCGTGGACGTCGCCCTTTACGGTGGCGATCACAACCTTGCCCTTGGCACGGATCTCGCCGCCGGCCGCAGTCTTTTCGGCTTCTATGAACGGAATCAGATGCGCGACCGCCTGCTTCATCACGCGCGCGCTTTTGACGACCTGCGGCAGGAACATTTTCCCCGCGCCAAATAGATCGCCAACGATGTTCATGCCGTCCATTAACGGCCCTTCGATCACTTCGATCGGCCGCCCACCGCGCTCTGCCACCTGCGCGCGCGCCTGCTCGGTGTCTTCGACAATGTGCTGCGTGATTCCATGCACCAGTGCGTGCGCCAGCCGCTTCTCTACCGCCTCGGCGCGCCACGCAAGATCTTCCTTACGTTCCTTGCCGCCGGCCTTGATCGTTTCAGCCAGTTGCACCAGGCGCTCGCCGGCGTCGGGGCGTCGGTTCAGCACGACGTCTTCGACTGCTTCCCGCAACGTCAGGTCAATGTCTTCGTACACACCAAGCTGCCCCGCATTGACGATACCCATCGTCATGCCGGCTCGTATCGCGTGATACAGGAAGACGGTGTGAATCGCTTCGCGCACATGGTCATTACCGCGAAAACTGAAGCTCACGTTGCTGACGCCACCGCTGACCTTGGCCAGTGGCAGGTTCTGCTTGATCCAGTGCGTGGCCTCAATGAAGTCGACCGCGTAGTTGTTGTGCTCTTCGATGCCGGTAGCAATCGCGAACACGTTCGGATCGAACACGATGTCTTCGGGGGGAAAGCCAACCGTATCAACCAACAGCCGATAGCTGCGCTCGCAGATTCCAATCTTGCGCTCAAACGTATCGGCTTGGCCTTGCTCGTCGAACGCCATCACGATCACAGCGGCGCCATAGCGCCGCGCCAGCTTGGCTTGTTCGATAAACGACGCCTCGCCTTCCTTCATCGAAATCGAGTTGACGATGCATTTGCCCTGCACGCATTTCAACCCGGCTTCGATCACGCTCCACTTTGAGCTGTCGATCATCACCGGCACGCGCGCGATATCAGGCTCTGAGCCGATCAGCTTCAGAAACCGCGTCATCGCCGCGGCCGAATCCAGCATCGCTTCGTCCATGTTGACGTCGATGATCTGCGCGCCGCTTTCCACCTGCTGCCGCGCGACGGTCACCGCATCCTCGTACTGCTCGTTCAAGACGAGCCGTGCAAACGCTTTGGACCCAGTGACGTTCGTGCGCTCACCAACGTTGACGAACAAAGACTCGTCGTTGATCGTCACCGGCTCCAGACCTGACAGGCGCATGACCGGCGCCGCTGTCGGCACCGCGCGCGGGGTCAGTCCTTCAAGCGCCAGCGCCGTTGCCCGGATGTGATCCGGCGTCGTTCCACAACAGCCACCGGCGATGTTGACGAAGCCAGCTACGACAAATTCCTTCAGCAGACTTGATGTGATGTCAGCAGTCTCGTCGAAGCCCGTTTCGCACATTGGGTTCGGCAGCCCGGCGTTCGGATACACGCTGATGAACGTGTCGGCCAATGTCGCCAGCTCTTCGATATAAGGTCGCATCAACGCCGCACCGAGAGCGCAGTTCAACCCAACAGTCAGCGGCTTGGCGTGCCGTACCGAGTTCCAGAATGCCTCAACCGTTTGACCCGACAGGATGCGCCCCGACGCATCGGTCACCGTGCCCGAGATCATCAGCGGCACGCGACTTCCTCTACGCTCGAACTCCACGTCGATCGCAAACAACGCGGCCTTTGCATTCAGCGTGTCGAAAATCGTTTCAACGATCAGCAGATCGACGCCACCATCGAGCAGCCCGCGCGCCTGCTCACCGTACGAAGCAACGAGCTCATCGAACGTGACGTTGCGTGCGCCCGGATCGTTGACGTCGGGCGAGATCGACGCCGTCTTCGGCGTAGGGCCGAGGGCGCCGACCGCGAAACGCGGCTTGTCACCGGATGAATACTCGACACATGTGCTCTTCGCGATCTTCGCTGCCTCGAGATTGATGTCATACGCCACGTGCGCGAGACCGTAGTCCTGCTGCGCGATCGAGGTGGCGCCGAACGTATTCGTTTCGATCAAATCGGCGCCGGCTTCCAGATACGCCTTATGGATCTCGCGCACGACATCGGGCCTCGTCAGCGACAGCAAATCGTTGTTGCCTCGGACGTCGATCGGATGATCGGCAAAGCGCTCGCCCCGAAAGTCGGCCTCGGACAACTTATAGCGCTGGATCATGGTCCCCATCGCACCGTCGAGCATCAGGATGCGGCGGGTCATGAGCTCGCGCAACTGTGTTTCGCTCGTTTGCAAGTCTCCGGAAGAGTGACGCGTGTTCATCGCTGGCCTTGGACAATGGCCGGCGATTGTAGGTGAAGCGCAGCGCAATTTCGGTCGCGCTGGGAATGAGCTAATGCGCGCTGTTCTTGATCAGATCAGCGGCTTTTTCCGCGATCATGATGACCGGCGCGTTAGTGTTTCCCGATATCAACGTCGGCATCACTGATGCATCGACGACCCGCAGCCGCTCGACACCCCGAACGCGCAGTCGCGTATCCACCACCGCGCGACCGTCCGAACCCATGCGGCAGGTTCCAACCGGGTGATAAATGGTATCGGCGCGCTCGCGGATAGCTTGCCGGATCTCGAGGTCGCCGTGGACCTTGGAAAAATGCAACTCACGCGAAAGATCGGCGCCTCCGTACTCGGTAAACGCCGGTTGCGCGAAAATCTTGCGCACCCATTTGAAGCCGCGCACCAGCGTTTCCAGATCGCTTTCATCCGACAAGAACGCGGGGTCGATCAGCGGAGTGTCACGCATGTCGCGCGAGGCCAACCGCACCGTTCCGCGACTCGCGGGTCGCAGTGCAGTCGCATGGCAGCTCATGCCGTGGCCCCAGTGATACGTGCGGCTATGGTTGTCGACCATGCCGATGACGAAATGCAGTTGCAGATCGGGTCGCTCAAGCCCGGGCAGCGTGCAAATGAACGCACCGGCTTCGGCGAAGTTCGAAGTCAGCACGCCGCGACGCTCGCGCCGCCAGCGTCTGACTGCGCGCAGCAGCTTGATGCTTCCAACGAATGAGAACCCCAGCAGATCGGTATTCGCGACGCGCCGATTGATCGTGATATCGGGATGGTCATGCAGGTTGTCGCCGACCGGCAGATCACTGAGGGGCTCGATCCCAAGCTCGTGTAAATGCGAAGCAGGCCCGATGCCGGATAGCATCAGCAGTTGCGGCGACTGCAATGCCCCCGCCGCGATGAGTACTTCGCCTCGCGCGCGCAGGTCGCGATCGACGTTGCCCTGACGCACTTTGACGCCGATCGCGCGCTTCTTTTCGATGATGATCCGCGTTGCGAGCGCGTCGGTAACGACATGCAGATTCGGCCGCTGGCGCGCAGGCGCCAGGTAGGCGCGTGCAGCGCTCCAACGCTCACCATCTTTTTGCGTGACTTGATACCAACCGACACCCTCCTGAGTTTCGGCCGCAAAATCGTCATTGCGTAGCAGGCCTGCCTGTTGGCCGGCTTCGATAAACAGCGCCGCTGCCGGATGCGGTGAGCGCAGGTCAGATACGTTCAGCGGCCCGGCATCGCCATGAAACGAATTGGCGCCACGCTCGTTGTTCTCCGCTCGGATGAAATACGGCAGCACGTCCTTCCATGCCCACCCCGGCGCGCCATTGGCGGCCCAGCCGTCGTAGTCCTCACGCTGGCCACGCAAATAGATCATCGCGTTCAGTACCGATGAGCCGCCCAGACCACGGCCGCGTGGTTGATAGCCGCGCCGCCCGCCAAGACCCGGCTGTGGGACAGTCGAGAAGGCCCAATTGCACGCGTTGCGCTTGATGATTTGAACTGCGGCGCCGGTGGGCACGCGGTTGAGTACACGGTCGTTGTTGCCGCCTGCTTCTATCAGAGCGACCGTGAGCGAGGGGTCCTCCGAGAGCCGCGCCGCGAGCACACAGCCCGCAGAGCCACCCCCCACGATGATGTAGTCAAACTCCATTGAATTCGCCCGATAAAGCGAGCGTCATGCTCGTGCGACGCGCATTCTCGCGTTTTAAAGCGCCGGCACCGAGCGGCTGACTAGAAGTGTTCCTCGACTCTTGACCGTGCAGGGGTTAGTGGAATAAAGATCAGTGAAGCACTACAGGTTGATGCATCAAGCCGCTGAATCCTTCCAGAAACTCGTCGACTTGATCGGATGTCGGCCCCTGTTCGATCAGCTCCTGCACGCTCTTTCGAAATGCGGCCGCATTTTCACCGCCGAGGAAGATTTCCTTGCGCAGTTGCTTGTCCATGATTTCGTAGCCGCCGACCTGGCGGTCGCCAACCAGCGCCGCGCCTTCGAATTCGAACACGCAGAACTGCGGACTGTTGTAAATCATCGTGACTGCCATTACCTGATCCTTTCTTGCGCCTACATGCAATATCGGTACCTGGCAGCGCGAATCAAGTGGTAATTGCCGCGCTTTGGCAGCCTACTTTGCCAACGCAAGTAATCGCTAACCCCGCGCTACTTGCGCCAGAAAGCGGGGGTCAACAGCACGAGAACGGAAAAAAGCTCGAGCCGGCCGATCAGCATGGCGAACGTACATACCCAAGTTTCGAACTCGTTCAGCCCGCCGTAGTTGAATGCCGGACCGACTTGATTCAGCCCAGGGCCCATGTTGTTGATGGAGGCCACGATCGCGGTGAACGCAGTGACGACGTCGAGCCCGGACAGCAGCAACAGAAACGTCAGCCAGACAATCGCCGCGCCGTAGACCAACATGAATGCGAGCACCGCGAAAATAACGTTGTTCTCAATGACGTTCCCGTCGACGATGACGGGATTAATCGAGCGTGGATGCAAAATTCGCGTCAATTCACGCCGCGCTTGCTTAAGCAGAATCAACCCCCGAATCATCTTGATGCCGCCACCGGTCGAGCCGGCGCAAGTAGTGAAGGCCGACAGGAAGACCATCAGTACCGGTGCAAAGATCGGCCATTGGTTGTAGTCGGTACTCGCGTAGCCGGTGGTGGTCGCGATCGACACGGTATTGAACAACGCGTAACGCAATGAAGTCGGCCAGTCCGGGTAAATGCCCCGCGTGAGCAGGAATGCTGCGATCAGCAGGGACGCAGCTAACAACGTGAGGACGTATGCCTTGCTCTCTGAGTCACGGACGTAGACCAGCAACGAGCGCCGGCGGTAGGCGAGAAAGTGCATCGAAAAATTGAAGCCGGCCAATACCATGAAGATCACCGCCGTGTATTCGATCAACGGCGAGTTCCAGTAGCCGAAGCTCGCATCGTGCGACGAAAAACCACCAAGTCCCATCGTCGAACCCATGTGCATAAGGGCATCGCTCCAGCTCATGCCGGCCCAGCTATAGGCGAAAAAGCAAATGATCGAGATACCGAAGTACACCGCGTACAGCGCCTTGGCGGTATCGGCGATGCGTGGAGTGAGCTTGGTTTCTTTCAGCGGCCCGGCAGTTTCTGCCTTGAACGCCTGTGCGCCGCCGGCTCCGAGAAGCGGCAGGATCGCCACTACGAGCACCAAGATACCCATGCCGCCGAGCCAAACCAGCAAGTGACGCCAGACATTGATCGAAAGCGGCAGGGCGTCGAGCCCGGTGATCACAGTGGCGCCGGTCGTGGTCAGCCCCGACATCGTCTCGAAGTACGCGCGGGTAAAGGTGAGCTGCGGCAGCTGCAGCAGCAACGGCAACGTTGCCAACGCTGGCAACACCGTCCATGCGAGCGTCACCAAAAGGAAACCATCGCGCGGCTGCAGCTCGCGTGCGAAGCGACGCGTCGCGAGTAGAAGAAGCACGCCGCACCCGCCGGTCACGAAAATCCCGATGTTGAAACTGCGCTGCGCGCCGTCATCGCCGATCACGGCAAACGCCAGCGGCACCAGCATCGTCGCCCCGAACATCAGAACGACGTAGCCCAGAACGTTTAGGACCGGAAAGGTGGAACGGGCGAGAGTGTTCATCACGCGACGCAGCGCGGATTATGCGTGCCGCGCTTTCCTACACGCGAGCGCCGACTGGCCGTAGAGCACGCTAGGCAGCCACAGCCCGATCTGCGGGAAGACGAACTTCGCGTAAGTCCCAAGTAGCTGTCCGCCGCAGTGCAACAAGCGCAGACCACCGCCTAACTGAAAAACCCTAGGCCGACGGTGAACATCTTTTCTACGCGCGCGATCACCCTTTTGTTCTCGACGAAGATGATCAGGTGATCTTCGGGCTGAATCGCCACATCATGGTGCGCCATCAGTACCTGCGCCTGGTCACCATGTCCGCGCACGATCGCACCGATGATCGCGCCGCGCGGCATCTCGACCTGCTCGATCGTCTTGCCGATGACGCGCGAGCTTCGGGCGTCGCCGTGCACGATCAGCTCCAGCGCTTCGGCGGCGGCGCGACGCAACGTATGCGCCACCACGACGTCGCCGCGGCGGGCGAATCGCAGCAAGGCGGACATCGTGACATATGAGGGTGAAATGGCGATATCGATCTGGCCGCCCTGCATCAGATCGCCATAGCTCTTGCGGTTGATCAACGAGATCACGCGGCGTGCCCCAAGCTTCTTGGCGAGCAGCGAGCTCATGATGTTGTTCTCGTCGTCGTTCGTCAGCGCGACGAACAGATCGACGTCTGCGACGCCTTCCTGCAACAGCAGCTCCTCGTCGGTGCTGTCCCCCAACAGCACCAGCACGTCGGCCGGCGTTTGCTGCGCCAGATACTCGGCGCGTCGCTTGCTGGTCTCAATGATCTTCACACTGCAACGCTGCGCTACGTCAAGCCCTTCGCCGGTGGAAAGGGCGCGCGCAAACCGCA
>JBDTQZ010000047.1:0-7891 GCA_039931935.1 Burkholderiaceae bacterium
ATGCACTGCCGACGCCGCTGCCACGCGCTGGCTTTGCAACCGCCATGCGCCCGATATGTCCGTCGGGCAACAGGCGCCCGGTACCGACCGCCCCGCCGTTGCCATCGAAAGCAACCGCGTGCACCGATAGAGGATCGAACGAATCCAGCTCGATCTCGGCCGGCACTCGCTGCTCTTCGACGAACACCGCAAAGCGTAGCGGCCCCGCCCAGGGCCGCATGCTTTGCCAGTCACCCAGCTCGATTCGCATCCGCTCCATCTTCGGGTACGGTCGTCTCGAACGCCCGTATCCGCGCACGCATTTCGGATGAGATCTGTTGCGCAGTACGCGACACCAGCTCGGTGTGTACGTAGATCAGCTCGGCGGTGACTAACACCGCTTCGTACTGTCTGCGTCTGTAAATCTCGACGACGAAGCGCAAACTGCTGTTTCCTGTCCGCGCAATTCGCCCGCAGACTTCGAGCTCGTCGTCGTAATACCCAGCGGAAAAGTACTCGACTGTCGACTTGCGCACGAAAAGGTCGCTGCCCTTTGAAACGAACTCGTCGGGATACTGCACGCCGACCGCGCGCCAATACTCTGTGACGCAGACATCGCAGTAAAGAAGGTAGTGCGCATTAAAGACGACGCCTTGCTTGTCGACTTCTGCCCAACGCACGCGCAGCGGCATGCGATGCCGAAAATCCGCATACATTTAGCAGCCCGCCGCGAAGCTACTGCGCGGCCCGATCTGGCGTCTTCCGTGCTCAACGTACGTTGCTTGTACGCCTCCGCTCCTCGACGCAACCTCCGGCCTGCTCGCTACGCTTCTCGCCAGGCCGCTCATTTCGCGCCTTTTTTCGCATCGCCGGCGATCACGAACGTTAGGCGCGCCGGGTCGATGTACTTGCGGAACGCGGCATTCACTTGATTGACCGTCACAGCAAGCATCTGGTCCTCGAACTGTTTTGAAAACGCGAAGGTCCGTCCCAGATCCATGTTGGCGGTCCACGCGCCCGCGAGCACACGGTCTTGTGATCGATTGGTCGCACGCTCCTGCAACGTACCCTTTTTCGCGTCTTCGACTTCCTTCGCGGTGAAACCATCGCGGCGTGCACGCTCGATTTCTTCGCGCATCGCCTGCTCTGCTTTTGCGACGTTTTGCGGTGCCATGATGGCACTCAGAGTCCACGACGCGACTCGATAGCGTGAGCCGAGTGTTAGGCCGGTGCCGGCGCCGTAGCTGAGTCCATCACGTTGCCGCAGACGCTCCATCACACGATTCGACATTCCAGCACCGTCCCCGAAAATTTCGTTCGCGATGACCAGCGCCGGCGCCTCTGGGTCATCGTCCCGCAGCGGAAAGTCGATGCGCCCGCGGATGATGGCGTTTTCCTTTTCGGGCGTGTCGATCGCCAGCCGCGCCGGTTTGACCTCCCGATACTCGCGATCGAGACGCACATACGGGGCTTTCGACCGATAGTCGGTGAATAGCTCGTTGACCAGCGCTTCAATCTGCTTGGCGTCGAAATCACCCACGACCGCAATTTCGCCGCGCGCTGTTCCGTAAAAGTCGCTGTGGAACTTTCGTGCCGCATCGCGCGGAGTTTTGGCAACCGCATCGATCCGGGCGCGCAACGGAATGTAGTGGCGCGGGTCGCCCAACTGGTACGTGTTGAAGTGAGTTGCAAGCGCATCGCGCGAGATTGTCTCCGGGTTATCAAGCTGCGCCTGCAACGATGTCGCCACCTGGCGCTGCAGCTGCTCGTATTCGTCGGCCGGAAAATTCGCAGCGCGCATCACGTGCGCCAGCAACCGAAGCGCGTCGGGCAGGTTCTCGCGCGTCGTTTGAAACCCGGTCAGGCCGCCCGTCACTTGCAGGCGCGTCATTTCGTCGGCGATCTGCTGCCGCGTCATCTTGTCGGTTCCACGCGCAAGCATCGCCGCAGCCAGATCTGCTTCGATCATGCGGCCCGCAAGAGACTCCGCACTGCCCCACTGAAATTGTGTCTGCACGTTGACGGTGCTGCCTCGGTTCTGTTTGGGCAACAGCGCAACGTTCAAATTGCCGAACGACAGGACGCGCGTGCGCTTGTCGATGTTTTCCTGCGACGGGATGAATGCCTCAGACACCACGCCCTTTTCGGACGGTTTGTAATCTGCGAGCAGCTGCGCCGACGTCGGAGCAGCGGGAATCTCTGCGCGCAACGGCGCGTCTTCCGGGATGAACGAGCCGACCACGCGGTTGTCGCGCACGAAATACTTGCGTGCCGCGGCGTCGACGTCGCCTGCGGTCAGCTTCGCCAGCTGGTCGCGCTGCAGGAAGAACAAGCGCCAGTCCCCGAGCGAGATGTATTCCGACAGTCCAACGCCGAAGGCCTGTGGATCCGCCAGCGCACGATCGAACGCTGTGCGCTGTTGCTGTACCTGACGCTTCAGCTCGGCTTCCGAGGCAGGCGTCTTCGACCAGCTGCCTTCGATGACATCGACCATCGTCTGGCGGACCGAATCGAGCGGTTCACCCTTTTTCACGACCGCACCGAAAAGAACGAAACCCGGTTCGCGCGCGTCGATGCTGAAACTAAATACCTGCGCCGCCTTACCAGTGGTCACCAGCGCCTCGTGCAATCGACCGTTCGGCGTATCGCCGAGGATGTCGGCTGCAATACCGATCGGCAATGATTGTGGGTTCAATGAGGACGGCACTCGATAGCCGACCATCACGAACTGCACCTCGCCTGGCCGGCGCACGGTGAAAGTGCGCTCGCCATCGTGCGTCGGCTCGACCGTCCAGAACACCGGCAACGAGCGCTTTGGCTTTGGAATCTTTCCGAACGCCTGCGCGATCCAGCCCAGTGTCTTAGCCTCGTCGAACTTTCCGGCGACGATCAGCACTGCGTTATCCGGTTGGTAATACATCCGGTAAAACGCCTGCAAATTCCCGATGCGGACGTTTTCGATATCCGAGCGCGCGCCGATCGTCGAGTTGCCGTAGTTATGCCAGTCATACAGCATTGACTGCATGCGTGTCAGCATCACGCGCGTCGGGTTGTTCTCGCCGCTTTCAAATTCGTTACGAACGACGGTCATCTCGGAATCGAGATCCTTCTTCGCGATGAATGAGTTGACCATCGCGTCAGCCGACCAGTCGATCGCCCACTTCAGATTGTCATCAGTCGCCTGAAACGTCGAGTAGTAGTTGGTGCGATCGAGCCACGTCGAGCCATTGTTCTGAAACCCTCGGCGCGTGAACTCGGTGTCCGGCTTCAGAAAATTCTTCGAGCCCTTGAAGATCAAATGCTCGAGCAAATGCGCCATGCCAGTTTCGCCGTAGTTCTCGTGGCGCGAACCCACCAGATAGGTAATGTTGACTGTCGCGGTCGGTTTCGATGGATCGGCAAACAGAACGACACGCAAGCCGTTAGCGAGTCGATATTCAGTGATGCCTTCGACCGTCGGGCCGCGCGTGACGCCATTGGGCAACCGGATGGTTGTCTGAGCAAAAGCAAGGTTGCAAACGGCAGCCAACAGCAGTGCTGCGCTCGAGCGCCAAATTGCGTGTTTCATGCGTGAGACTCTCGTTGATTGATTACAAATTCTGGCACGTACGCTCTTTTGGCCAGGGACGCGATCCAAAATCAGCCTAGCAGGTAGTCGGCGATCAACTTGGCGAGCGTATGCGGCTCCTCGTGCGCCACCCAGTGCGTGCCGCGCTCTATTCGTTCGACCGTCAGGTCGTCGACCAATTCATCCAGACCGTCAAGCAAGCGTGCGGGCAGCGCGGTGTCCGCCTCTGCCCAGATCACGAGCGTCGGCACGCGGACGCGGAACTGCGTCGGATCGAGTTGCAGGTTCGACGGTCCAGGATCGGCGTCGGTTGGCGGATAAAGCGGCGAGGCGCGGTAGTAGTTGATGCCACCGCTCAGACCTCTTTGCCAGACCTTTCTGTAGCGGTGCGCGTGCTCGGGCGTGTACCACGGCGCATCCTCACGCTTCATCGACAGAAAAAAACTATCCAGCAGAGCGTAGTCCTTCTTCGCCAGCGCGCTTTCCGAACCGGGCGCACGCAGCCAGTTCATGTACGCGCTGGCTTCTCGCTGCTGGGAACTGTGCACGAGCTCTCGTGCGAAAGGAATCGGATGCGGCGAATTCAGCACGATCAGGCGCTCAACGCGATCGGGGTGCGCCACCGCCCACAGCCATGCGGCGGCCCCTCCCCAGTCGTGTCCGATGACGATCGCACTTTGATAACCGAGGTGCTGCACGAATCGTTCGGCATCGTCGACGATCTCGCGCATGCGGTAGGCCGCGACCTCGCTCGGTTGACTGGAAAGGTTGAACCCGCGCAGATCGGGTGCAACGGCGTAATGGCTCGCGCCGAAGTACGGCATTACGTCTTCCCACGCGGCCCAGTATTCGGGAAAGCCATGCAGGAACAGCATAAGCGCCGCCCCGGGCTGGCCGCTACTCGCGTAGTGCAATCGGATTCCATTTGCCAGATCGGCAAACTGTCCGTCTCGAATTACCGCGCGGATGATCCGCGTCCTTCAGCGTAGCCGCGGCTTGGCATCGGGCCGCGTCGCATACGGGTCGGCAGGCAGCTTCCCGTTCAACACCGACTCAAACCGTGCCTGCACCGACGGCAAGATCTGCGGGTGCGTGAAAACATAGAAGCGATTCGCACGTATCGCATCGAACGTCAATTGCGCGACCTGTTCCGCGGTCATCCTTCCACTCGACACGGCTTTCGCGGTGGCGTTATGAGCCTTTTTTTGCGAAGCTGTCGGCGCTGGGTTGCTGTTGGCTAGGTCGGCTGGGCGATTCCGGTGCGAATCGGCGATTCCGGTCGGCACAAACGCGGGAGACAACACGCTGACTCCTATCGTCGAACCCGCCATCTGCAGATCGTGATAAAGCGTCTCCGACAGAGCGACCACCGCGTGTTTCGATACGTTGTAGACGCCCATTAACGGCGGCGCCAACCACCCTGCCATCGACGCCGTATTGACAACGTACCCCCAGTCACCGCGCGCGTTCGCTTCAAGCATGCGCGGAACGAAATGCTGCACTCCGTGCACGACACCCATCAAGTTAACGCCCATGACCCATCGCCAATCCTGGTCGGTGCTTTCCCACAGATAACCGCCGCCGCCTACGCCGGCGTTGTTCATCAGCAGATGCACGCCGCCGAAATGTTGGAATACACGATCCGACCATTGCATCACCTGCGACGAGTCAGCGACGTCGACGATGTCACTGCTCAGGTCTGCGCTCGCATCCTTCAACTCGGCGACGGTGACAGCCAGAGCGTCGGGCTGCACGTCCGACAATGCGAGCCGCATGCCGAGCCGCGCACCAATCCGTGCGAATTCGCGCCCGAAGCCACTGCCTGCGCCGGTAATCGCAGCGACCTTGCCGCGCAATGCCTGCGTCATCAGGCCAACTTGACGAGCTGCTTGCCGAAATTGGCGCCCCTCAGCATGCCGAGAAACGCCTGCGGCGCATTCTCAATGCCGCGTGCCACGGTCTCGCGATACTTGATGCGTCCGGCGGCGACGTGTTCGCCGAGCTCCTTCAGCGCGGCCGGCCAGACGTCCATGTGTTCGCTGACGATAAAGCCCTGCATCGTCAGCCGGCTGATCAAAAACCAGGCTGGATTTTCGATCGGGATCGGTTGTCCGTCGTAACCGGCGATCAGGCCGCACAACGCAATGCGCCCGTACGTGTTCATACGGGGTAACACGGCGTTCATCACTGTGCCGCCGACATTCTCGAAGTAGCCATCGACGCCGTTCGGCGCGGCTTCCTTCAAGCGTTTGCTCAGACCCTCAGCAGTGCTCTCAGATTTGTAGTCGATGCACGCGTCAAAACCGAGTTCTTCTGTGACGTACCGGCATTTCTCGGCACCCCCTGCGAACCCGATCGCACGCAGACCGCGGATGCGCGCCAGTTGTCCGACGACGCTGCCGACCGCGCCACTCGCGGCCGACACGACGATCGTCTGACCGTCGCGCGGATCGATAACTCGATTCAGCCCGTACCAAGCCGTGACACCGGGCATGCCGACCGCCCCGAGGTACGCCGACAATGGGATGTGGCGAGTGTCCACTTTGAAGACTCCGGTCCCGTCGGATACGGCATATTCCTGCCACCCGAGGTAGCCGACGACCTTGCTGCCGACCGCAAATCCCAGGTTACGGGATTCGATCACTTCACCAGCAGTTCCTCCGATCATCACTTCGTCGAGCGCCTGCGGTTGCGAGTAGGACCTGCTCTCATTCATGCGGCCGCGCATGTACGGGTCGAGCGACAACCAGTGGTTGCGAACGACGAATTGCCCGGGCTGCAATGTCGGCACAGGTACTTCCTCGAGACGGAAATTTGACGTCGTCGCGACGGCTTTGGGCCGGCTGGCGAGAACGACTCTGCGATTAGTGGGCATCGTTGTGTCTAGTACGAGGTTGCGCCGCCATCGACGGCGAGGATTTGTCCAGTGATGTGCTTGCCTGCGTCCGAGGCAAACAGCAGCGCCGCTCCCTTCAGGTCTTCTTCGTCGCCAAGGCGATTCAGTGGTGCCAAGCGGGCCAGCGCGTCGGCTCCGAGCTCCTTGATGACACCCTTCGTCATCTTCGACGGAAAAAACCCTGGCGCGAGGGCGTTGACCGTAATGTTGTACTTGCCCCATTCGGCCGCCAGCGTACGCGTGAAGTTCACCAGCGCTCCCTTGCTGGTGTTGTAGGCAATCGTGCTCATCGTCCCGGGTGCATTGCCCGACAAGCCCGCAATCGAGGCCACATTGATAACGCGACCCCTTCGCCGAGGGATCATCGACGCGCGCCCGACCGCCTGTGTCAACAAGAAAATGCCACGCACGTTGAGGTTCATCACCTTGTCCCACGCGTCGAGTGGATGATCCTCGGCCGGTGCGCCCCACGTCGCGCCGGCGTTGTTGACGAGAATGTCGATTTCGCCGAGGTGCGTGCGCGCGGCGGCTGCGAGCCGTGCGATGTCATCCGGGTTCGATGAGTCGGCTGCAATCGCGAGCGCGTCTACGCCTTTCGCTTGGAGACTTCCGCTCGCCGCCTGCAATTCGTCCATCTTGCGCGCGGACAGTACAAGTCGCGCGCCCATCTCGCCGAGCGCTTCGGCGATCTGCAATCCGAGTCCGCGCGAGCCGCCGGTGATCAACGCGGTCTTGCCGGTCAAGTCGAATAGCTTTTTAAGCGGCATTGGAGATTGCGGTGAAACCTAACGCGGCCACTTTCCGGCCTGTGCTGCTTCCTGCAGTAGCTTGGCAGGCTGCCAGAACTTCGGATCTGCATGCTCGTTCTGCGCAAACGCACGCATCGAATCGACGACACCTTTCAAGCCGACCGTCTGCGCATAGAACATCGGGCCACCCCTTGCCGCCGGAAAGCCATAGCCGGTCAGATAGACGACGTCGATATCGCTGGCGCGCAGCGCGATCCCTTCCTCGAGAATCCGGGCGCCTTCGTTGACCAGTGCATAAACGCAGCGCTGCACAATCTCATCGTCGATGACAGCGCGTGGCGTCATACCGATCTCATTTCGATACTGCGTTACCAGCTCGTCTATTGCCGGATCAGGCTTTGCCGTCCGATCACCCGCCTCATATTGATACCAGCCTTTGCCCGTTTTCTGGCCCAGGCGGCCCAGTTCGACGACACGGTCGCCGACACGGCTGTACGTGACATGCGGTTTTTCCACGTAGCGGCGCTGACGAATCGCGTAGCCGATGTCCAGGCCCGCTAGATCGCCCACCGCAAACGGGCCCATTGCCATTCCAAACCGAACCATCGCCGCGTCGACCTGCTGCGGAGAGGCACCTTCGTCCACGAGGAACATCGATTGGCGCAGATACTGCTCGAGCATGCGATTGCCAATAAAACC
>JBDTQZ010000048.1:0-7843 GCA_039931935.1 Burkholderiaceae bacterium
GCGCGCATTCGCGACGCGCGCTGCTCGTCGGCGCGGTGCTTGCCGCGCTCGTTTCCCGCCTGAACGCGGCAGAGGCTCGAGCAAAGCGCCGGTCGCGTTTTTCATGTATCCGCAGGCCGAAAATGCACAGGGCCGGTTGGACAGCCTGGACCCGGATAACTTCAAGTACCGAATGACGGCGCGCGAAATCTCTTAGCCACAGCGCGGACCGGCCTACAGCTTCGCCGGCACGTCGACGATCGGTGCGGGCGGCCCGGTCCGCTTCTTTTGCATATCGACGATTGGCGCCGGCGAGGAAGCTTTTTCTTCTGCGGTCGGAGCGTCGCCGACTTTTTTTCCCGATTGCTTTACGGCCCCGCTTACCGTCGCCAGCACAGCCTGACAATCAGCGTTTTGTCCGGGGCCGGTCTCGATCAGCGGAATCAAGGCCAGTAAGGGATTCAAGAGGCCGAGTCCAACCGCGCTTAAACCGCGTCCGACCGTCTCGCCCGATACGCCGAAATTCGCTTGGCGGAACGTGCCGTAGAGATGCACCGGGCCGCGCAACGACAGAATGCCCGCCTTCTTGGGCCGCGGCTCCAGCGTCATGTCGAACTTCTCTTCGCCAAAGTTGGCCGTACCGGTGCCGGTGATGTTCGACTCTTCAGTGTCGAACACGAACAGGCCCAGAGTCGCCAGGCCGTCGTCGACCGTGAAGGCCGCCGCGCCGCACCTGATCTGAGTCGGACGGTCGCCGCCAAAGAGCAGTGCGATCAGTTGACCGCCCTGCAGATTGACGAGCCACACTCCAAGCTCGGACACTCGCCCGCCTGCCATTCCGAAGTTCATCGTGCCGTCGGCAGTGGCCATCATGTCGGCAATCGAATTGCCCCGACCCGCTAGACGAATCTGCGCGCCGACCGAACCGGTGCTCGTGTTCTTGATCGTGTCGATGGTCGGGAACAACTGTCCGAGGCGAACACGTCGCAGATCGACCGACGCCTTCGCGGCGATCGGATTGCTGCGTGCATCGAGAGTGATCGTTGATACGAGGTTGCCTCCCGCCACGCCGAAGTTGAGAGGATCCAGTACTAGAAGCCCGTTGTTGAGCTTCATGTGCGTAGAAAAGTTTTCGAAAGGAATCTGCTCGGGAATTTTCAGCGTGGCCGCGGTGAGTTGCACATCGGCTTCCATGGCGTTGAGCTTCTGAACATTGAAATCGCCATCCGGAAACACCTTCCCCGTCGGCAGCTTTGCCGGCGCCGCTTTGGCGGATGTCGGGGTGGCCTTGGGCGCAACGGGTGGTGTGCTCGCACTCGTACGAGGCGGAAGACCGACGAGAGGCCCCAGGTCGGCAAGATCGAGGCTGCGGCTTTTCAGCGTTGCCGTCAGCAACGGCCGCGGCTTCCGCCGCTCATAGCGCGCGTCACCGGCGATATCGGTATTTCCAACCACGCTGGTGAAGCCCGTATACGTATACACATCGCCTTCGCGAACCAGGCGACCCGTGGCGCGGTACGGCGGCGTGTCGGGCAAAGCCAATGGCAGCGTCGGATAGAGCGCTCCAAGACTCGGTCCGCTGATCGACACCTTGGCGTCGATATGACTCAAATTCCTAATGTCGGCGACCTGGCCTTCGGCGTTGATCGACGTTCTTGCAAAGCGCAAAGCAAGGCGCAGTGGAAAAGGTTCTTTCAAATCGCGCAGCGATAAGACGTTGCCGATATCAGCCGTGCCTTCGAAAGGGTTACCGCGCCACTTCCCGCCAAACGTCATGCGCTGCTCGTAGGGCCCGTCGACGCGCGATTCTCCGCGCGCCTGAACGTCGATGTTCTGAATCGCATCGCGATACAAAAGACTCGCGTCAATCAACGCGAGTGACTGGACGTCAACGGTGCGGGTCGAGGGCTGGTCAGACTTGCGCAGTTGCCAATTGGCGCGGCCGTCCTTGTCTCGCACGAGAGAGACCTCACCGCCGGTCAGCCTTACGTGCGGCAGGGCGATTTTTTTCGTGAACAGCGACGGCACGCTGACGCTAAACATCAGCTCACGCAAGACAGCAAGCGGCTCGTCACCGGCCCACTCCGCGTTGCCGATCGCGATGTCGGAAATAATGATGCGAGGTGGCAGCGCCAACTCGACGTCAAGATAACCGATCGTCACGGGGCGCCCCGTGGATTCGCTCAGGTACCGTTCCAGCGGACCCCGAAACCAGTTCCAGTCGAAGATCGCAACAAACAAGACGAGCGCAAGAGCGATCGTGCCCAGCACCCAAGGCCAACGCCGCTTGCGTGGCGTGGCGAGTGAGGGTCTGTCGGAAGAGTTTGCACGTGAGGCCACGGCACGAAAAATGCAATTGTCATGCCCACCATGCCTGGCATTGCAGAACGATCGTCCCAGCGCCTGGCAGCCGGCTCGGGTTATCGTGTTGCGTCCAATCAAATCGAGACTGAATGAAAACCGAACTCCAGCGAGCGCGCGCATTCACCGATTCTTTGTTTGGGATGGTTGAGCGCAAAACGCTATACGAGCGCCCGATCCCGGATCGACATCGCCTGATCTTCTACGTCGGCCACCTGGACGCTTTCGACTGGAACCAGCTCGCGCGAGGCGTGCTCGGCAAGCCCTCATTCGATGCGTCGTTCGATACGTTGTTTGAGGCGGGCATCGATCCTCCGCCCGGGCAGGCTCCGCAGGACACACCCGCCGATTGGCCGACCCTCGAAGTCGTGCACACCTACGTGGCCAGGACGCGGGCGGCAATCGATGAAATTTGGGACCGGGTTCCGGCCGATAGGCAGCAGATGGTGATCGAACATCGCTGGATGCACGCGGAAACGATCTGCTATCTGCTGCACCAACTCGACCCGGGGTTGAAGCGGCCAGCATTCTCTGAAACACCCAGTGTGTCCACTACTACCGGCCCAGCCACTCGCTTTATTGCAATCGAAGCGGGCGCGACGCAACTAGGCCAGCCGAACGGCGAGTTCGGATGGGACAACGAGTTCCCGGCGCACGTACAGGCCGTTCCGACCTTTGAAATCAGTAAGCACAAAGTGACTAACAGTGAGTACCTGCGCTTCGTCGAACAGGGCGGCGCGGCGCCACTGTTCTGGCATTTGAGAGACGGTGCGTGGCGTCTGCGTCGCATGTTCGACGAAGTGCCGTTGCCCCTCAACGCGCCGGTGTACGCGACGCACGAACAGGCGCGCTCGTTCGCTCAGTGGGCCGGCGCCGGACTACCCACCGAAGCGGAATGGCACCGCGCTGCCTATCGGGACGACGAACAAGCGTACCCATGGGGCACTGCCGCCCCCAATGGCGTGCACGGCAACTTCGATTTCGCTCACTGGGATCCCGTAACGGTGAGTTCAAATCCCGCCGGAGACAGCCCCTATGGTGTGTCGCAGATGATCGGCAATGGGTGGGAGTGGACGTCGACACCGTTCAAAGGCTTCAAAGGATTCGAGGCAAGCCTTTATTACCCCGGCTATTCGGCCAACTTCTTTGATGAACAGCACTACGTGCTCAAAGGCGGCTCACCCGTGACCTCACGCAATCTGCTGCGCCGCTCGTTTCGTAACTGGTTCCGGGCCGACTATCCGTATGTGTATTCGACGATCAGACTGGTGCGGCGTTGATTCCGCACCGTTATGCGCCAGCCAGCGCGACAGCAAAACCGCCCGCGTCGTCGGTATACAGCGCAACCCAGGCATAGCCTGCGCGTTTGAGCATCTGACGCAGCGTGTCTGGCGTGTACTTATAAGAGTCTTCAGTGTGAATGCGTTCGCCCGAGGTGAACGCGCGTTCGGCGCCTGGCCAGCGGACAATTACGTCGCGACATGCTTCGACGTGCATCTCGACGCGCGCGCGCTCAGAATTGAAGAATGCGACGTGGCGCCAGTCGGCCACATCGAAGTCAGTGCGCAGTAACGCATTAACGTTGCGCAGCACGTTCAGGTTGAACGCCGCGGTCACGCCGAGCGGATCGTCGTAGGCAAGAGCAAGCAATGCCTCGTCTTTGACGAGATCCGCACCCAGCAGCAGATGGCCCTCATCGCCACAAGCTTCGCGAGCGCGCTGCAAGAATTTGAACGCTGCGTCGGGCGCGAAGTTGCCGATCGACGAGCCGGGATAGAACAGAGTGCGCGCGCCGTCTTCAACTTCTGCTGGAAGCTCGATCGACTGCGTGAAATCCTGCGCGATTCCGAGTATCGAATGTTGCGGATTACGCTCCGCCAGCACGTTGAGCCGCTCGCGCAAGAAATCCGCGGCGATATCGATCGCAACGTATTGCGTCGGCGCAAGCCAGCCGAACAAACGCTCAGCCTTTTCGCAGTTGCCGGCGCCCAGATCAATCAGCACACTGCCGGGTCCGATGCGTGCTGCGATCTCGTGCACGTGCGCATCGACAATCGCCCGCTCGATGCGCATCAGCGGGTACTCGGGCAGTTCGCAAATCGCCTCGAATAGCCGCGATCCGAGCGAGTCATAAAAATATTTGGGCGGGATGAACGCGCGCGGCTGCAGCAGCGCTTCGGTGAGCTCTGCGCGCGGATCGATTGTGGCTGCCAACAGATTGACAAATTGCGGAGTCGATCTCGGCGGAGCAAGGACTTCGTCAGGAACCATGATGGATGTTTATCAGTCGACTAATAAGGATGCGTGGTGGCATAAAGCCCCGCTGCGTTCAAAGTCCGAAGCACCTCGTCGATGTGTTCCGGGCCACGCGTCTGCAACACGAATTCGAGCTCGGCATTCTGCACAGGTAATGTCGTAAACGCCCGTTGATGCTCGACCTCTTCGATATTCGCTCCCACCTGACCAATCAGCGTAGCTGCCCGTGCCAACTCGCCCGGTACGTCACGCGTATGCACCCGAATGCGAGCTAGACGACCAGCACGAACCATGCCGCGTTCGATAATGTCGGCCAGCACCATGGGGTCGATGTTGCCGCCGCACAGGATCAGGCCGACTTTGCGGCCAGCGAACCGGTCGCGATGCCGCAGCATCGCAGCCAGCCCGGTTGCTCCGGCACCTTCGACGACGGTTTTTTCGATTTCGAGCAGCATCACGATCGCCTGCTCGATATCGCCTTCGGAGACCAGCACCACATCATCGACCAGTTTTTTTACGATCTGAATGGTTAGATCGCCTGGCTGCTTCACCGCGATTCCTTCGGCCAGCGTCGCATTGGCCGATGGCATCACCACACCCTTGAACGCCGCGTACATCGACGGGAACTGCTCAGTCTGCACGCCGACGATATCGATCGAAGGTTTCAGCCGGTGCGCCGCGATCGCAATACCTGAGATCAATCCGCCGCCACCAACTGCGACGCACAAGCAGTCGATGTCAGGTTGTTGAGCGAACATCTCCAGCGCGATCGTGCCCTGCCCTGCGATCACGTCGGCATCGTCGTACGGATGCACCATCGTCAGCGCACGCGAGCGCGCGAGCGTCGCCGCTTCGGCCTTTGCGTCGTCGAACGTGTCGCCGAAGAGCACCACTTCTGCACCAAAACCGCGCGTGCGCTCGATCTTCACCATCGGCGAAAAGCGCGGCATTACGATCACTGCGGGAACACCGAGCCGCTGGGCGTGATACGCGACACCTTGCGCATGATTGCCGGCTGACACCGCGATCACGCCCTTGGCGCGCTGCTGCGGTGACAGCAACGAGAGCTTGTTCAGCGCACCTCGCTCCTTGAATGACGACGTGAACTGCAGATTCTCAAACTTCAGATAAACCTCGGCGCCGGTGATTTGCGACAGTGTCCGCGAATGCAAACACGGCGTGGTTTCGACATGACCCGCAATGCGCCCCTGCGCTGCGATGATGTCTTCGAAGGTGACCGGGGTTTCGTTCAATGGAGCTTGCCAGGTGGGAGCAAGATTGTAGCGAGCAAGCAACGCATCGCTCCGTAGAATCCGCGCATGCTGGTGGTCGAAGGTTTGGTCAAGCGGTTTGGTACGCGCACGGTCCTCGATGAACTTGCTCTCAACGTCGCGGCGGGCGAGTACGTGGCGATCGTCGGTGAGTCTGGCTCGGGCAAGTCGACACTGCTCAATCTGATCGCGGGCCTTGAACGACCCGAGTCCGGTACTGTCACGGTCGACGGCGCTGACCTGGCCGCAATGAACGACGAACAGCGCACACTTGCACGGCGCGCGAAGATCGGTTTCGTCTTCCAGTCATTTCATATCTTGCCGCATCTGACGGTTGCACAGAATGTGGAGCTGCCGCTGGTGTTATTGAACGTGGCGCGCAACGCGCGCGCCGAGCGTGTTGCGGAGTTACTGACGGCAGTCGGCCTGGGTGATCGCGGCACGAGCATGCCGCGCGAGCTGTCAGGGGGTGAGTTGCAGCGGATCGCGCTTGCACGGGCACTCGTGCATCGGCCCGCGCTAGTCCTCGCCGACGAGCCGACCGGCAATCTGGATCCCGACACAGCGCAGACGGTGCTCGCGCGGCTGGCAAGCGAGATTCGATCGCGCGGAGCGGGCGGTGTGTTGGTCACGCATTCCGAGGCGGCAGCCCTATCGGCCGATCGCATCCTGGTGCTCGAACACGGCCGCCTGCGGCCGCGAGCCTGACGATGAGCTGGTTGGCGTGGCATGTGATTGCCGGATACGCGCGCCATCATCGCCTGCGCACACTGGTCCAGATCCTGGCTATCGCGGTCGGCGTGGCGCTCGGCTACGCCGTACATCTGATCAACGCCTCAGCACTGAACGAATTTTCGTCAGCCGTGCGCTCCGCGACTGGCCAGGCCGACGCTTCGATTACAGGATCGAACGCGGGATTCGATGATCGTGTGCTCGAGCGCGTGGTCGCGCATCCTTCGGTTGAGCTTGCAAGCCCGCGGCTCAGCATTAGCGCGGCCGTTCTCGATACCGGTGCGGAAACAGCGCCGCTGCTGACGATCGTCGGGCTTGATGCGTTTCGCGCAGCGGCGTTGTCATCGAACCTGCTTCCCGCGCCGACACGCGCCGATTCGAGCGCAGGTTCGCGTTTTGCGTTGGTCGACGACGGAATTTTTCTGTCACCCGCGGCGTTGCAAAAGTTCAGGCTTAGCGTCGGCGACGTATTGCGCGTGCAGGTCACGGATCGCGTCGTTGCGATCAAGGTCGTGGGGACAGTCCCTGGCGCTGGCGCCGAACAATTGATCGGCGTGATGGACCTCGGCTTTGCGCAATGGCGGCTCGATCGGCTCGGAACGCTAACGCGCATCGACTTGAAACTGGCGCCTGGGACATCGCCGGCGTCGGTGGCGCAATCGATCGCGCTGCCGCCCGGCGTCGCGCTGACAGGCACCGATACTGAAACGACGCGGGTGTCGAATCTGTCGCGCGCGTATCGCGTCAACCTCAGCGTGCTTGCCCTGGTGGCGCTGTTTACCGGCGCTTTCCTGGTGCTGTCGTTGCAAGCGCAGGCGACGATTGCACGGCGTTCGCAGCTGGCATTTCTGCGCGTGAGCGGTGTCACCGCGCGCGAAGTTCAATGGCTGCTGATCGGCGAAGCATTGTTGCTTGGCGCGGTCGGCAGTGCGCTCGGCTTGGCGCTCGGCGCAGCACTGGCAAGCTTAAGTCTGCAATTGCTTGGCGGCGATCTGGGCAGCGGTTTTTTTTCGGGCACGCAGCCCGAAGTCGAATATTCGGCGGCTTCACTTGGCGCTTTTTTCGCGCTGGGCCTGGCAGCATCGATCGCCGGAAGCTGGCTGCCTGCGCGCGACGCCGCACGCACTTCACCCGCGCTCGCGATGAAGGCAGGTGCCGAGGAAGACGCGTACAAACCGCTTGGCCGTGCATGGCCAGGCATCGCGATGCTTGCGTCGGCCGCCTTGCTGGTGGGGTTGCCGCCG
>JBDTQZ010000049.1:0-7840 GCA_039931935.1 Burkholderiaceae bacterium
AGTCGACGCTGTCATTCCTCGGCCTGGGTTTCCCGCCGGATATCCCGACGTGGGGTCGCATTCTGTTCGACAGCAAGGACTACCTCGACATCGCACCGCACTGGGCGCTGTTCCCCGGCGCGGCGATCTTCCTCGCGGTGCTGACGATCAACTTCATCGGCGACGGCCTGCGCGATGCGCTCGATCCGCGCAAGGTGATGTGACGTGATGCCCGATGGCACCTCACTTCGTTCGCTGCCCCCCGCGGGGGCGCGTCAGTGCCTGCGGGCGGCCTAGCGTCCTGACAGTCCTGACATGGCATTGCTCGAGATCAAAGGACTGAAGACCCACTTCAAGACCGACGACGGCTGGCTGCACGCGGTCGACGGCGTGGACCTGACGGTCGAGCGCGGCGAGACGTTAGGTGTGGTTGGCGAATCGGGCTGTGGCAAGTCGGTGACCGCGATGACAGTGCTCAAGCTGGTGCCGATGCCGCCCGGCCGCATCGTCGCCGGGCAGGTGTTGTGGCAGGGACGTGACCTGGTACCGCTGCCGCCCGAAGAGATGCGCAAGATCCGCGCAAAGGAAATCGCGATCGTGTTCCAGGAGCCGATGACCTCACTGAACCCGGTCTACACCGTGGGTGAGCAGATCGCTGAGACGCTGCGCCTGCACGAAGGGCTGAGCCGCGCCGGCGCGATGGCCCGCGCGGTGGAGATGCTGAAGCTCGTGCACATCCCCACCGCCGACCGGCGGGTGAACGACTACCCGCACCAGTTTTCCGGTGGCATGCGCCAGCGCGTGATGATCGCGATGGCGCTGTCGTGTAACCCCAAGCTGCTGATCGCCGACGAGCCGACCACCGCGCTCGACGTCACGATCCAGGCCCAGATTCTGGAGCTGCTGAACGAGCTGAAGGCACGTTTTGGCATGTCGATCATGCTGATCACGCACGCGATGGGTGTGGTGGCCGAAACCGCGCAGCGCGTGGTCGTGATGTACGCCGGCAAGGTGGTCGAAGAAGCCAACGTGACCGAGTTGTTCGCGCGCCCGCGCCATCCGTACACGCAGGGGCTGATCCGCTCGATCCCGCGCGTCGACATGGCCGCGACGCACAAGGTACGGCTCGAGGCGATTGCCGGCGTCGTGCCCAAGCTCATCGAGCCTGCCGAAGGTTGCCGCTTCGCGCCCCGCTGCAAACATGCGGTTGTGGAGTGCACGCAGGCCACGCCGCCGCTGCGCGAAGCGGCGCCTGGGCACAAGGTCGCGTGCATTTTCGATTTGGTGCCGGCATGACAGCGCCCTTGCTGGAGGTCAAACACCTCGTCAAACACTTTCCGATCAAAGGCGGGATGCTTGGGCGTGTGGTCGACAAGGTGCACGCGGTCGACGGCGTCAGTTTCGACATCGACGCCGGTGAAACGCTTGGTGTCGTCGGCGAATCAGGCTGCGGCAAGAGCACCACCGGGCGCTGCATCCTGCGGCTGATCGAGCCGACCTCAGGTGAGGTCTGGTTCGAGGGCCAGAACGTCACGGCGCTCGGCAAGAACGAGCTGCGTGCACTGGCGCGCGATATGCAGATCATCTTCCAGGACCCGTACGCGTCGCTGAACCCGCGCATGACGGTGGGCGCGATCATCGGCGAAGCGCTGATCATCCACAAACTGACGAAGACCGCACGCGAGTTCGAAGACCGTATCGTCGAGCTGCTCGAAACCGTCGGCCTGAACGCCGACCACATGCGGCGCTACCCGCACGAATTTTCCGGCGGCCAGCGCCAGCGCATCGGCATCGCCCGCGCGCTGGCGGTAAGCCCCAAGCTCGTGGTCTGCGACGAGGCGGTGTCCGCACTCGACGTATCGATCCAGGCGCAAGTGATCAACCTGCTCGAAGACCTGCAGGCGAAGTTCAGCCTGACCTACATGTTCATCGCGCACGACCTGTCGGTCGTGGAGCACATCAGCGACCGCGTGGCGGTGATGTACCTTGGACGCATCGTCGAGATCGCATCGTCTCGCGAGCTGTATTCGAGACCGCTGCATCCCTACACCGAAGCGCTGCTGTCGGCGGTGCCGATCCCCGACCCTGCCGTCAGGCGCAAACGCATCATGCTGCAAGGCGATGTGCCCAGCCCGATCCAGCCTCCTTCGGGTTGCCCGTTTCACACTCGCTGTCCGATACGCGAGCTACCGCTGTGCGCGACCGAGGTGCCAGCGCTGAAACGCAGCAGCGAAGGGCACTGGGTGTCGTGCCACCTGCGCGGCTAGCCACTCGTGCGCTGGTCAATGAAAGCGTTTAAGCGTCTGCGATCATCAGCAACTTGAGTGTCCGTATCGAGCGGGCATCTTCGCCCACCTGATCGATGTGCCGTCATTTGAATCTGGTCTTGGGTTTGCCCAGCGGTTCTTTGAGGATTCCACGACCGAGTACTTCCGCGTGTTTGAGGTGATGCGTGACTACGGCATGTTTGATCGTCGCGAGGCGCCGCAGTACTACCCGCCCATCCCCCCGCCAGCGACGTCCCTCGGCATGAACCAGCCGTAGCTGCACGTCTGGTGTGAGGTTGCGCCAAGAAGCGTTGAATATTGATTCAGCGTCGGCAAAAATCTCGGGCAACAGTTCCAGCCACCGGCGATAGACGCGCTTATCGATCATTTGGCCATTGACCTTTGCTGCATCGACGCTTCGGGCCGCGTGGCCTATTCGAAGGCGTTCACGATCTCCTGCGCTCCAGCCAGCGCCTCGGGCGAAGGCGTGAAGCAGGCATTCCACGCATCCAGAGACTTCGGGTGCACGGTGACGATGCCGCCGAAGCCGAGCGAGCGCGACTGCTCCAGCTTTTGCCGCCGTGAACTGCGTGACGTCACCGCGATCAGGCGATGGAGCCGACGAAACCGATCGACTGAATGCGCTCGACACGAGCCGCGAAGAGCTGCTTCGGGGCCGATAACGGACATTCGCAAATGTCTGCTCTCAACCCAGAGGCGGCCGGAGCCCTGGGTACTTCAACCTTCCCTATAGCGGCCATCCTTCAGCATCGCTAGGCTGACATGCGAAAGCGAGCGGCAGACCGTGAACGAGCGGCCGGAACTGAATCTTGAGGAGTATTACAAGCGCGCAACCGAGGAGACGCGGCTCGAGCGCGGCCGCTATGTGCTTGAAAAAGCGCGCACGCAGGAGTTGATCAGGCGCTATTTGCCCCGGGCGCCGGCGACGGTCCTGGACGTTGGTGGAGTTGCAGAGGCCTATGCCTTTTGGCTGACCCACCTCGGATACGATGTGCAATTGGTCGACCTGTCGCCGAGGCTCGTGAAGGAAGCGATGCGGCTCAACTCCGGCCGATAGCTGACACTTGTTTCGTGCGAGGCGCGGGCCGCTTGCTACTCCCGTGCTGCCTTATGGCGCAAGAGGTCTTCCTCGTCTGGCCGGCGATCGGCGGCGATCTGGTCGTCGAGCTCATCGGTCGGGGCGACGTCGATCGCTTGTGGCGGTTCGGATTCCCGCGGCTTGCTGCTCACGGCAGATGGCAGCGGGCCGCTCGAAGATGTCCCAGCGCTCGGTGCCGTCGACGCCGGAGCGCTGGCCAATGCCGCAGGAAACTGCCCGAGGCGCACGTTGTAGATGGGCTCGGGCATGACGATGCTGGCGCGGTCGAATGCCCCTTTGACGAGGCGAATGGCCTCGCTTCGCACCTTGACGAACTCGGCTTCCGCCTGATTGACCCATCCGAACACTCGCAGAATCACATTCGAATCGCCGAGCTGTTCGACCGTGCACGTCGGGGGTGGATCTCGCAACACGCCATCCATCTGCGCCAGAGTCGTCGCGGCCAGCGATTGAGCCGCAGCCAGGTTCTGCTCGGTGTCGACACCGACATCGAACTGAAAACGTCGCTTGGGATTACGTGTGTAGTTGACGATGACTGCCTTGTATACCTTCGCGTTGGGAATGCGGGTGTGATTCCCGTCAAGTGTCAGCAGGATGGTGGCCCGCGCCGTAAGCCTCAGCACGCGCCCCTCGCAGCCTTCGAGCGAGACCAGATCGTCGCGTGAAAAAGGCTGGCGCAAGCTGAGCAGCAAGCTCGCGATGTAGTTCTCTACCGTGTCGCGCAGCGCGAAGCCAACCGCCAATCCGAGAACTCCCGCCGCGCCCAGAACCGAGCCGACAAGTGTCGACGCATCCAGCACCTCGAGCGCAAGCAGCAGACCTATGCCGACGAAAACGGCGCGCAGGATCTGGCGCGCGAGGTCGCGTAGGAACGGATTGCGGGCGAATCGCCGCGTGATCCGGTTGCTGCGTGCCACGCCGTTGCCGATCCACCAGAAGATCAGCAGAATGAGCCCGGCAACGAGCAGCAGCGGCACGTACTCGATAAAGCTTGTGAGCTGCGCGGAAAGGCGATCCAGCATCTGCGACATCCGCGCGCGCAGATCGCGTGACACCGTAATGCCGTCGCGAACGTCGACGACATTCTCGACTCGCCGGACGAGCTGCAACGCCTGCTCGTGCGCCCCCTTGGACGAGGCTTCGCCGGAGAGTTCGACCACGCCCCCGCTGACATCGACTCGCAAATCGTGCAGACCTTCGACGGTGGCAAACAATTGCCGGACCCGTCGCTTGATGCCGGCATCGGTCGCAGCATCGGATTTGACCGCGATCGTCGTATCGACTTTGGCTGGTGCTTCCGAGGCGGCTGGCTCCGGCGCGCTCAGACAAGGCGCTGAAGCGAGCGCAAGCAGCATCACGATCAAGGCCGCAAGTGCCCGCGGTGCGGAGCGGGGTACAAAGGAACGTCGGAGTTCGGCATTCATCGTCAAGTCCCGATTAGGACGGCCACTCTCCGTCTCCGTCAACGTCATCGTGCTCAGGCGTCGGCCGGCACCATCGTGATCACAACGGGGGTGCCCGGGTTGTTGCTCCTGATCCTGAATTCGTCATGGGTCAGCTTCAGGATATCGATGCGGTAGGAAATGCCTTCCTCGACCATGATCAGATCCGCGTTCTGATATTTCCAGCTTCCGAGCGCGGGCCTGCCATGGGCTGAGGCGATGACCAGGGTGCCCTCCTCCAGGAACACATAAAGTGTTCCCGCGGCCACTTGCGCCGATTCGCTGACCTTCCACACCGTGTTGCTAAAGCCCGCCGCGGCACCGGCCTGCCCGACGGCCGGGTTCCTCGCGCCGGCCGGAAGGATCGAACATCCCGCGATCAACAGCGCAATCGAGCCAGCCACAATCGCGGCGTTTTTCAATGCGCTCGTCATCAGCAGAGGAAACGCACGAGGCTCTTGTCAACCCGGTGAAACGAGAGGAACGCGCGCGCTGGCATGCGATGGTGGTGAAGCATGGCGCACTGGCGCGCGTCGGCTGCCGCAGTGTACGTCATGAAATTGCGAGCTTTTCTCAGCCGCTCTCAGCGAAGTGGCGCATCGAGCCTTGGATCCCGCCATACTCACGCATGATCGCCCGTCAATAACGGATGACTTCATCGCGGCCCTATGCCGCTGGAGCGTGCGACGATGCAAATTCAATTGGTTCCGGTAAGGTGACGACTCATGAAAACGTATCGCATCGCCACCGTCCCCGGAGACGGAATCGGCAAGGAGGTTATTCCTGCCGGTCAGAAAGTCATGGAAGCGCTCGCCATATCGAGCAAGGCCTTCCGTTTCGAGTTTGAGAACTTCGACTGGGGCGCCGACTACTATCGAAAGCACGGCGTCATGATGCCGGACGATGGCCTGAATGCGTTGCGAGACAAGGATGCGATTCTTTTCGGGTCCGCTGGCGACCCCAATGTCCCCGATCACATCACGCTGTGGGGCCTTCGCCTGAAGATCTGCCAAGGCTTCGACCAGTACGCCAATGTGCGCCCAACGCGCATCCTGCCCGGCATCGACGTCCCACTCAAGCGGTGTAAGACTGAAGATCTCGATTGGGTCATCGTGCGTGAGAACTCCGAAGGCGAATACGCCGGTGTCGGTGGCCGTGTGCATCAGGGTCACCCGATCGAGGCTGCCACTGACGTTTCGATGATGACGCGCGCCGGTGTCGAACGCATCATGCGCTTCGCCTTCAAGCTGGCACAGAGTCGGCCGCGCAAGCTGCTGACTGTGATCACCAAGAGCAATGCCCAGCGCCACGCGATGGTGATGTGGGATGAGATCGCGCTGCAGATCTCGAAGGAGTTCCCCGATGTCGCCTGGGACAAAGAGCTGGTGGATGCTTCAACCGCGCGAATGATCAACCGCCCGGCCTCACTCGACACTATCGTCGCAACGAATCTCCACGCCGACATCCTGAGCGATCTGGCGGCAGCGCTGGCCGGTAGTCTCGGCATTGCACCCACTGGCAACATCGATCCCGAGCGCCGCTACCCGTCGATGTTCGAGCCCATTCACGGCTCGGCCTTCGACATCATGGGCAAGGGCTTGGCTAATCCGGTCGGTACGTTCTGGTCAATAGTGATGCTGCTAGAGCACCTGGGTGAGTTCGATGCGGCCAAGCGTGTCATGCAAGCCATCGAGCAGGTTACCGCCAACCCTGCGCTTCATACCGGCGACCTCGGCGGCAAAGCCACGACGGCCGTGGTAACTGACGCCGTTTGCGACTTGCTAGCAGCAAGTTTGCGACGCAAAGCCGCCTGAAGATCAAGCAAGGGAACTCGCCAACGGCTCGATTCTTCTTCCGCATTAGCAAGAGCGGGATTTGCTGCTCAGTGCGCAGCCACTGTCATCGCTTGACGTGAGGTTCCCATCCTCCGCAGCTCCAAGGCCTGGTTCCTGACCGATTTCAGATTGGAGCATCGCCTTTTCAGCAGCGCGTTCTCTTTTCCAGAATATGCGACGACGGGCCCATTCGCCGGAAACCGTCAGTTGCCCAGCTCGCTTGTGTGCCATGACTTATGTTGATCGCTGCAGGCCGTCTGTCAATTGGTGCGAAGACAGTTACCAAGTCGCATCAACTTGCATCGCGACTCATCACGACTTCAGGATTCCCCGGATTTTTTCGTCTCCAACTGCTGCACGCGCTCGCGCAGGGCCTGCAGTTCGGCGCGCATTTGCTCGAACTCCGCGCGCCAGTCAGGACCCGGCGCGACGCCGACCTCCTGCTCACGACGGGACTCCATGTTCACTGATTCCGCAGCCGGGCTCAACAGATCGACCCAGCGCGACTCGCGAGCGCCGGCGCCGCGCGGCAGCAATCGCACCAATGGACCGCCGGACTCGAGCGAGCGTTCGGCGAGCTGTTGGAGGAAACCTTCGACCGAACTGGCATCGGCGAACCGATGCAGTCGTTCAGTCGCAGCGCGTAGTTCAGCCGCGGTCTGCGGGCCTCGCAGCCACAGAGCGGCGAGCAGCGCGACCGCTTCGCTCGGCACCTTCAGCACGCGGCCGATATTCTCCGAATAACGCATGACGCGAGAGCCGCTTGATTCGATAACCAGTGATAGCGGCTTGAGCCGATCGATCGCGGCCTGGACGTCGACTTCCGATGTGTTCAGCACTGGGTTGCGGTTGTTCCTCTGGTTGCAGCCTGCGGCCAGCGCGTTCGATGACAGCGGATAGATGTCGGGAACCGTCAGTTCTTTTTCGACGAGCACACCGAGGAGACGGGCCTCAAGCAGCGACAGAAGGGGATTCAAGGCGACACCCACCATAAAGGAAGATGCTCGGATTTTCTACTGTTCGCCCTCCGCTAGGTGTCCGAGCCCGCGATGATCTGCCTATGGCTGCCAAGCCCAGGAGCCCGGCTCAAGTGCAAGCCAGCCGAAATCACTTCGCCTTGTAGCCGGCCGTCACCTCGTTCTTATGCGCTGCGAAAGCGGCAAGGACTTCTCCCTTCTCACGCGCAGGCACTTTGGC
>JBDTQZ010000050.1:0-7792 GCA_039931935.1 Burkholderiaceae bacterium
GCCCGGTTACGCCGACTTGAGGCTGCCGCCGGTGATCTTCTCGCAATCGCCTTGCGGGAGCAGCACGTACGAGGCCTTGTCGCGGTCATGCGTTGACTGGCCGACGCATGAGTGCGCGCCCTCGCCGCAATCGTTCTTGCCGCGTGCGGCGATGCCATAGCATTTCGCGAGGTTGTTCTTCTTCATGCGCTCCATTTGTTGTTGCTGCTCTGCGTTCATCGGCTTCATGCCGGGTTTGTCCTGCGCGTAGGCGGGCGCGGACAGGGCCAGGCCGACGGCAGCGGCGAGGGTGGCGGTTGCAAGCGTGCGGTTCATCGAAATCTCCTTGTCGATGTTGAACGGAAGGTGGTTGAACAAAAACCCGTCGCCGGAATCCGGCGTCCGAATTCGATTAGACCGGCGCAGACACCAAAACCTTACAACGGCGCCGTACTGCACTCAGAGCGCCAATATCCGCTCGATCTGCCTGATCGTCTGCGCCGACTGCGCAACGACGATATAACCCCCATTGCCTGCCGGGCTCGCGAGCGCGGTCATGTTGCGGTCGGCAACCAGAATGCGCGAGCCGATCGGATAATCGGGCACGAGTATCAGCGTGACGCGGCCGTATGGGGTCGTCAGCACGACGTGTTCGCCGGTTCCACCGGGCACCGGGCACTTGCCGAGATAACGCACACTGACTCCGTCGCCAGGGAATTTCAGTCCGAGCCGCTGGAACGCGTTCATCATCACGTCCGGATCGCCGCTGCGGTTTTCTTTCAGGATCTGCGGCTCGTGGTCGATCACAAACGAAATGGCGGCCACCGCGGGGTGATTCATTCCGACGGCCGTGGCCAGGTTCGGGCTCGCGCCTGCGGGGTCATAGGTCCGATACAGCTGAATGCCGAGGGCAACGCCGATCACCAGCGTTGCCGCGATTGCCCACCGAACCTGGCGCGCCTGCGGCCGCATCCTCTGGCGCAGCAGGATCTTGTCTGCGAGTGAGTCGGGCACCGGCACGAGAACCGCCTGCTCAAGCTGCATCTCGAAAGCGGCCGCATTGGCGGCAAGCTCGACGCAGCGCGAGCACTGCGCCAGATGCTCGGCCTGTTCGGCGGTTTTGTCGCGCGGATGCGCCAGCAGCAAGCGCCTGAACTCGAAGCACGTCATCGAGTGCCTCCCTGGCGTACGGCAACGCTTCCATTGTCGGCGCGCCGCAATGCGATGCGCGCACGCGCCAAACGCGTCATCACCGCGCCTTCAGTCAAGTTCATGATCTGGGCAATCTCCGCGCCGCTATAGCCGCCGATCGTCTGCAGCAGCAGTGGTTCCCGGTACGCCGGCGGCAGCGCACGTAACGCGTCTTCCAATTCGAGCTGCCGCGCCGGGTCGCTGCTCGCGCGGTCAGCCAGCTGATCGAGCTGCTGCGCATCGTCGATGTCCAGGCGCTTGCGCTCGAAAAGCCGCGCATGCTCATTGCGTAAAATCGTATATAGCCAGCTCTTCGCCGCCTTGTCATCGCGCAGGTCATCCAGGGATTTCCAGGCACGCGCAAACGTCTCCTGCAGCAGGTCCTCAGCCGTGAACCGGTCCCGACAAAGCCAGTAACCATAGCGATACAGCTCCGATGAGCACGCGCGCACCAGGCTTTCGAACCTTGATTGTCTGGTCGCAAACATCTGTCTAGCAGCCGGTCCACGTCATCGACATCTCATCCTGTTGGTCTTTCGAAAGCTTCGGAGCTAACTATGTGGAAGACCGGCATTCTGGCGAAAACCTTACAAACAAATCAGGCGGAGCAAGCAGTTTGTACTGTTGGACGTGAAACCTTCGTCGACGCGACCGCTGCGCCGTCACAACTGCGCTTGTATGCGCTCTGGCACGCCTTCCGGCGTACCCGTTAGACCCTGTATAGCGTCCAACTCTTACATGTAAGTTCGTCTGCGGTGCAACGGTCTTATCGGTACGACGAGCTTAGACGAGTCATCCAGCGTTCATTCAAACGCGTGCTGGCTCATCGCATCGAAAGGGAGATCGCACATGTTGAAGAGCAAATTTGTAGGTGTTGTGACCGCTCGATTGTTGCTGGCCGGACTACCGGCGGCTCTCGCATCGGGCTCACTAGCGCTGCCCGCAAATGCCGAGGAGCATCGTGTCGCTGCGCCAGCGAAAGAGCGCGATACAGGAAGGCGCGTTGAGCCTTTTATGCCGATGGCCCGTTTGTATTGTTGGCGGCGAAGCTGTGTGGTCATTGAATTCGGGTCTGTCGAGCAAAGGTCCTCGCGCACTAACGGCGCCCGCTGTCCCTTCTGCGGACCCGTTGTTGGCACAACCCTCGAACAGCAGGTTGCGAAGTGTCTATCATGGTCCGTGAGGGGCTGGAATTGAATCGCGGCCAGCTGTGAATGCGCGGTTACGGATGAGTACGAAGATACTTCGCAGGAACATCCGGAGCACCGCCACGACTGCCCCGGGGCCTGTCCGATCATCGGCGCACTGGCGACCGATTGAGTTCCGCTTTCGTGATCACCAGCGCGCCGCGGCTGCCTAGCGGCGAGCGATCACGCAAGGGTTAAGGCGTGCTCGAGTCGCTTTGGGCTTTCTTCCTGTTACCCGTTGGGCTCGGCCTGCTTGGTTTCATCGAGCCGTGCTCGATCGGCGCCAGCCTGCTGTTCCTGAAGTCGGTCGAAGGCAATCCGCCAGCGGTCAAGACCATGCAGGCGATCGTGTTCACTGTTACGCGGGCGCTTTTCATCGGTGCACTGGGCGCCGCGGCAGCGCTGATCGGTGCCGCGTTCCTGCAATTTCAGCGCGGCGGCTACTTGCTGCTTGGCACTTTGTACGTTGCGCTGGGATTGATCTATCTGGTCGGTAAAGCAGGTTGGCTGATGCGAACGGTCGGCCCCAGACTTGCGCGGTTGTCGACGGTGCGGGGGTCCGCAGCGCTCGCGATTTTCTTTGGCTTGAACATTCCCGCCTGCTCGGTCCCGCTGCTCGCGGCCGTGCTGGGATCGACCGCAGTGATCGGTGCCGCACAAGTCTGGCAAGGTTTTTTTATGTTGGCGTTGTTCGGGCTTGCGTTGTCGTCGCCGCTGCTGGCTGCGCTGGCGTTCGGTTCGGCGCAGCGCCTGCTCGAGCGGCTTGCCGGATATTCAGAAAGAGTGCCGGTCGTCATCGGACTGCTCTTTATCGTCCTCGGCGCATGGTCGATCTATTACGGCTGGGCGGCGCCGTGGACGCGTGAACTCGCGTCGTCAACATGACATGGCTGCACCTCGCACAGCTTCATCATCTCGCAACACCGCCGCTCGATGACGCCCTATCTTTTTTATGTCGTTCCCGCAGTCTTCCTGTTCCTTTTCCTGCTCGAGCGGCTTTTCCCGCTGCGCAGAGCAAAGAGCCGGCTGCGATCCAGACTGCTGGTCAACGCTGTGGTTTCGGCATTCGCGATCGCGGTTGCCGTGATGTTGGTAAAGCCAAGCGCGACCGCAGTTCTGCAATTCGTATCCGAAAAGGAATGGAGTCTGGCGAGCCTCGTATCGGAAAACAGCGTAGTCCAGGCAATCCTCGGCTTCCTACTGTTGGATCTGTCGTTCTACTACTGGCATCGAGCGAATCACGCATGGCCCTTTCTCTGGCGATTCCACAATGTTCATCATGTCGATAGTGACCTTGATGTCAGCACAGCAGCGCGCTTTCACTTTGTCGAGATCGGCTTCTCGGCCGCTTTCCGGGCACTGCAAGTCATGCTCATTGGCGGTGCTCCCTGGGTGTTTATCGCGTACGAGATGGCCTTTCAGCTAAATACGCTGTTTCAGCACAGCAACCTGCGCCTGCCTATTGCAGTCGAGCGCGTGCTGGTCCTCGTCCTGGTGACACCTCGCATGCATGGCATTCATCACTCCAAGCCTTTCGACGAGACCAATTCCAACTGGTCGTCGGTATTCTCCTGGTGGGATCGACTGCACGGCACGCTGCGGCTCAACGTACCGCAATCGGCGATCGATATAGGAATTCCGGGCTATTCGTTACCGGATGACAACACGGTCGCCGCCGTGCTGCGAATGCCGTTTCGCAAGCAGCGCGATTATTGGCGCGACACCGACGGCATCGAGGTGCCGGCATCGCAGAGCGGCGGGAAGCGAACGCGCCTGGTCGAATAGCAGACGCCTCAGGCAGGCCCAGCACGCGATCGAGCGAGAATCTTCCAGCGCCGCGCCGGATCAGGTACAGCATCAGCGGCGCCCACGTCGGGTGCGTCGGCCAGGCGAGCGGATAGACGAAGATCTCGATGACCGCAGTCATACCGAGCAACGCCAACGCCGACAAACGCGTAAACAGTCGCAGCACCAGCAAGATCGGGAAAAAAGTCTCAGCGTAGGTCGCCATATAAGCGGCCACGTCGGGCGGCACCAGCGGCACCTTGTACTCGTCACGAAATAGATCGCAATGTCGGGCGCCGTCCGATGCGCGCAATCAAGCGTTCATACAGCGCCCACACGGCGGCATCGCCCGGCGCATCGTGTGAATCGACCAGCAGCGCCGCACCGTAGGTCGGATCCTGTGTGTGCCCGGCCAGATGGATTTCGGTGACCAACGCCGCCGGAAACGCGGCGAGATAAGCTTGCGCGTCGAATCCAATGTTATTGGCGCTGACGTGCACGTGGTTGACATCGAGTAGCACGCTGCAGCCGGAGTTGATGCAGATGTCGGTGTCGGGTTCGGCATCGGCGGCTAAAGAAGCGCAACGCCGAGCAGCGAGATTGGGTGGCGCGCGCGGCCAAGAACATACGATCTGCGGCGCAATCAACTGTAGCGGGTATAGAGTCAAATCGGCTGACAACGGGGAATCGCTGAAATGACCCGTAAATCGCCGGGCGCTCGACTGAACTGGATCAAGGGTCGGGTGGTCTATTCACTGTCACTACATTGAGCGCCTCGTCACCGTTTGCTGGGCCAGCCAAAATGAAACTTGGTATCGGACGCACTGCTGTCATCGCGCTGTCGTTGTGTGGCTCAATGGCGTTTGCGCAAAACCTATCGAAGCCCAATGAGGACAGGAACGCGTCTGCGGGCGGCAGCGCCGAAGCGCAAGTAGCGGCGCGTTTTGCGGAAAAGTCGGGCGGGCAGAAACCGGATCAAGTGTTCAAGGGCCGCGGCGGCTTGTACGAAGTGTTGGTTGGCGGCCAGATCCTTTACGTCGATTCCGAAGTCAGCTTTGTGCTTTCGGGCCGCATGTTCGACCCGCGCACCCGCGAAGACCTGACGCAAAAGCGGCTCGATACCGCGCTCAAGGTCGATTTCAAATCACTGCCTCTCGACCGCGCGGTCAAGACGGTGCGCGGTGACGACTCACGCGTCTTCGTGACGTTTGAGGACCCGAACTGCCCGTACTGCAAGAAGCTTTGGCAGAACATGGCCGAGCTGAAGAACGTCACGATCTACACGTTTCTGTATCCGATTCTGTCGCAGGATTCGATGGACAAATCCAAGGCGATCTGGTGCTCGAAGGATCGCTCCGCTAGCTGGCAGGAACATATGGTGCAAGGCAAAGCGCCGGTGGCGGCTGCAGCGCCCGACTGCAAGACCCCGCTGGAGCAGAATGTTGCACTGGGCCGCGAGCTGGGTATCAACGGCACGCCCACGCTCATATTTACTGACGGCACGCGTTCGGCCGGTCTGATGCCGGTGGCGACGATTGAACAGCGCCTGGCTGCAGTCAAAAAGTAGCTGCGGCAAACCCCTCGCTGAAATCGTGGTTCACCGTTCGGTCGCACCGCGCCGGCAGCGCCTTAGCGCGGGATCGCGCAATCGCCCCTGGACCCGCGGGTCACTGAACGTGAAGCGCTCCATCTCCTTGCACGACACGCACCACTCGGCCCAGAAGTCGAGCATCACGTAGCGGCCTTGCGCCGCCTGCACACGGGTCTGCAGCTCGGCGAGGTTCTTCACCGGCTGGAACGCGAGCCCGCTGCTGGCCGGCGCGGCGGCGCTGCGGCGGCTGGCGAGCGGCTGCAGAACATCGCGGCCGCCCGACAGGGCACCAATCAACAGCGCAATTCCGGCCACCAGCGCCATCATCGCGACCCCCTTCCAAAGGCGGGTGACGCGCCCGGCGTTGGTCGGCTTTTCCGTGTCGCCGAATGTGGCATCGGCCTTGATCTCGCCCCGCGGCATCGAGACGGCGTCGGCCGTGACACCGGGCGAGTCCTGGATGCTGAACGTGATCCGGTCGCGAGAGGTAGTAGTCCTTGGCGGGCGTCAGCGTCGCGATCAGCGTGTTGACGTCCTTCGCGCGCACCGTCAGCTCGAATGCCTGCTCCGAGGGCAGCAGTTCGGCAGGCGACGAATTGCCCAGCCAGTTCCTGATCGCAGCGAGCGGCCCCGACGCGGCGCGCGCGGCCGTGAACTGCGGCGCAGTGCCCGGCGACGACGTGTCGCTCGCTGGATGCGCCATCGTGGACGCGACAACCAGCAAGCCGACGAGGCTGCATCGCACCCAGACCAGAACGAACATGTGTTTACGCCTTGACCAGATAGTTGCGCATCAAGCCGGTGTCTTGGTGTTCCAGCATGTGGCAACGGAAGAGGAACAGCCCCGAGCCGATGGCGACAGCGTTGCCTCGCGCGTCATTCGTTCAACAGCAGCCTGACATCGGCCGCCATCGTGTCGACCGTTCGTCCTGAGGTCATCAGCAGGCGCAGGCGGCCATGGGGGTCGAACGCATAGATGGCGCCGCTGTGGTCGACCGTGTAGTTGCCTTGCGCGTCGGCCGTCTGCGCGGCGTAGAAGATCTTGAAATCCCGCGCCAGATCGGCGGTCGTGCGCTCGTCGGCATACAGGCCGAGGAAGCTCGGATGGAACGCGGGAACATATTGCGCCAGTACCTGTGGAGTGTCTCGCATGGGGTCGACGGTCACAAACAATCCTTGCACGCGCTGGCCGTCCGTACCGAGCTTGCCGACCACCTGGGCCATGTCGGCCAGCGTTATCGGACAAACGTCCGGGCAATGCACGTAGCCGAAGAACAGCATCACCGCTTTTCCCTTGAAATCGGCGAGGCTTCTGGGCGTGCCGTTGTGGTCGGTCAGATGAAAGTCACGTCCCCATTCGACGCCCGTGATGTCGGTCGACTTGAACGGCGACACGGGGCCGCTCGTGCGCTCGCCGCAGGCCGGCAGCAGCAGCGCCAAGGCAACGACCAGGGTGGCTCGGATAACCATGACCTCTACCTCTGAGCTGGCGGGCTGCCGCGCACCGGCGCGAACACGCGGGCCGTGCTTTGGCTGCCGTCACGCTGGACCAGGGTGAGGCTCAACGTAACGGTGTCGCCGATCCGGAGCGGCCTCTTCAACTGCATCATCATCAGATGGACGCCGCCCGGTGCGAGCCTGACCGTCTGGCCTGCAGGCAGTGGCAAGCGGTCGAGTTGACGCATCCTCATCACGTCGCCGTCCGCGCTCATGCGGTGAATCTGCACGCTGGCCGCGACATCGCTTTGCACCTCGATCAGCGTCGAGTCCCGAACGCTGCTGATGCTGAAGTACGCTGCGCCAACGTCCTGGCCCGGCACCGTCGGGCGGGCCCAGGCGTCGCTGACGACAAGGTCCGGCGCAGCGGGACCGGCCAAGACAAGGCCAGCGAGTGCCGACGCCAGTGTCGCCACAGTCCACCTGATCAGTTCGCGCCGAGTTGTCTTCCCGGTGCGTTCGGCGGCGTTTTGTTCACGTGGCGAGATGCGCATGAACGTCGAAGCAGAGTGTCGCGGCGTCTTGTTGGCTTGATCGTCCGTCCTTCACGGGCACTCCCTTC
>JBDTQZ010000051.1:0-7766 GCA_039931935.1 Burkholderiaceae bacterium
CCGCGGCGTGGCGCGCGGTTAGTGGTCGAGCGCACCGGTGCATTGGTGTCGACACGACTTCAATTGTTTCCACCAGCGATACGCGAAGACAGCATCTAAAACCTGGCCACTGCACTAAGCTTGCGCAATGAATGAGACTCCGCCATTGGTGATGGTCGTCGACGACGACCGTTTGGTGCTTGCCACGCTGGTGGCTGGCCTTAAACAGGCGGGCCTGGAGGTCATCGAGACCGACAACGGTGACGATGCGATTCTGCTGGCGCGGAAGCACAAGCCAAAGCTCGCAATTCTCGATATGCGCATGCAGGGAAAATCGGGCATGGACGTCGCTCGTTATCTGGCGGCGAATACGGATACCGGTTTCATGTTTCTATCGGCGTTCGGCGATAGCGACATCGTCGACGAGGCGATGAAGATGGGCGCGCTCGGGTATCTGGTCAAGCCGGTGGACGTACGGCAAATAGTCCCCGCAGTACGCGCAGCGCTGTCGCGGTCGGGAGACGAAAAAGCGGCGCAGCCAAGTAAGCCTTCGAGTGAAGCCGCGCGCAACGAGCTGGTTGCAATCGGCATTTTGATGGAGCGCCTGCGACTCGACGACGCGCGCGCACTCGAAGCGCTGCGCGCGCAGGCGAAGGCCGAGGGTAAGCAGGTGGCGGAACTGGCGACGAACATGGTCGAAGCAGCTAACAGGCTGAATTCAATTCGTCACTAACGGCACGCTCGAATGCAGGTCACGCGCTACATCGAGCGGCATGGCTTTCGGCGTTGGTATGAACGGCAACTGATCGAGAGCCACGCTTATCTAGCGCTGGGATTCGTCGCACTTATTTTGCTGCTGTCCGGCTTGGAGTTACTCAGTGATGCCGAAGCCGGCGTGCGCTACATCGTGCTGATTGCTGCCGCAGCCGGAGGAATGCTCCTTGTGGTGGCGTGGCGCCGCTTTGGCGTGCTGCTCACGCGCGCCGAGCGTTTTGGTGAGGCTGCCACTTGTCCGCAATGCAAGGCATGGGGCAACTTCAAGGTAATCGCGCAGGAATCATCGAACGCCAACGATCCGCCCGAAGCAGGGCGCCCACATTGGCTAAGCGTTCGATGTACGCAGTGCGAGGCGACCTGGAAACTGCAATAGACCATGTGTTGGTGCAGCAGCGGCTGCCAAGCGCTTACACACTTCGATGTTCTGCGACAACTACGCCTTCTCCCACAACGTAAAGTAAAACGTCGCCCCATGCCGTTCCGCCGGCGCCGGCACGGCTTCGGCCCAGACTCGACCACCGTGGCGGTGAATGATCTTTTGCACCGTCGCGAGGCCTACGCCGGTGCCAGGGAATTCGTTGGCGCTGTGCAACCTCTGAAACATACCGAACATTTTTTCGGCAAAGCGCATATCGAAGCCGGCGCCGTTGTCGCGGACGAAAAACTCGGTCGATTCACCCGCTTCGTTGCGACCGAACTCAACGCGGGCGTCGCGGCTCTTCGCGCTGAACTTTGCCGCGTTGCCCAGCAAGTTCTGTAGCACCAGGCGCAATAGTGTCGGGTCACCGTCGGCTTTCAAGCCAGGTCCGATGACGAACTCAACAGACCGGGCGGGCTCGCGCATACGCATGTCGTCGCGCAGGTCATCAGCCAGCTCGCGTGCGATTTGAGAAAGATCGACCCTTTCACTAGCCAATTCGCGGCTTGTCATGCGGGATAGGTTGAGCAGCGTGTCGATCATCGAGTTCATCCGCTGGCTTGCTGCCACGATTCGGCGCAAATGGTCACGTCCAAGATCGTCGAGCGGCTTGCCGCGGTCGCCGTAGTCTTCGAGCACGATCGTCGCGAAGCCGTCGACTACCCGCAAGGGCGCGCGCAGATCGTGGGACACCGAATGCGCGAGGCTATCGAGCTCGCGTCCGGCGTTATCGAGCTCGCGCAACCGCCCAGCGAGTTCACGCGTGCGCTCAGCCAACTCGCGCTCACGGCCGTCAAGGGTCGCTTGCAATTCGGTAATGCGGCTCGCCGCCGCGTCGGACGCGCGAGGTGCGGACTGTTTGGCCACCGGCGCGGAAGCCGTGGATGCAGGGTTGCGCCGGCGCTGCGCGATTGCTACCGCCACCAGCACGATCAGCGCGCCGACGCAGACTGCGGCCAACAACTGCGCAGCGTCCGGCCGACCTGCTGTGAAAGCCCAAGCGACAGACGGCAAACCGGCGATGACCGGCGTGCCAAGCCAGCGGAGCAGCGCCCGCAAGTCACTGTTTTTATGCCTGCCCATCGCGGCGATTGTGCAGCATCGGGCTATTGGACGCGAGGGCGCAGTTGAGGCGCGCCGGTTGTGCTCCAAACGGCCTCCGAAATGCCCTTCTAACGGCACCTTTTTCGAGGGGGTGAGAAGCGGCATTCGGCTCTAGCCTGCGTGCTGGATTTTCCGCTTCCGTGCAGGACTTCACTTGCCGTTCGATTTAATGCTGCCGCGATTTTCCTGGCTCTCTAATCGCCTGAGCCCACGCATCGACGCAAGTGGCCGCAATGGTCGTGAGTCGGCGCGATGGCGGCGAATGCCCTGGACGCGCTCCCGGTGACACCCTCGCGCTTTCGGTCGATCGCATGGCCGCTGATCGGCGTACTCGTTCTGGTGGCTGGCTGGACAGTCGGCATTAGCTACTACTTTCATCACCAAAGCACCGAGCGGCAATTTTTGGTCGAGCAGCAGCTGCGCGGGGCACGCGCAGCGCGGTTGGTTGAATCGACAATCGTTGCCGACTATGCGGCCGTGGAGCGCAGCGCACGCGCATTAGCGGAGCGCGGCGATCTGGTGGCGGCGCTTTCACAAAAAGCCGATGCCGCGCGAGCGGTGCGCGAGTGGGCGCAGAAGGAAGGCAGAAATGCGGGCGTCGGCCTGATCGAAGTGCACGACCTTCGCGGCACGCTGATCGAACGCACAGGCGAGGGGGGCATCCAGCGATTGAATAGCGAGGAAGCGCCTGCCGGTGTAGCCGAAGCGCTGCTCGGCCAGGAAAGCATCAACGTGATCGAGCGCTTGCACGGTCTTTCGATTCGCGCCGTAGCGCCGGTGGTGAACGGCAATCGGATCATCGGCGCCGTCGTCGTCGAGCGCTTGATCGGAGAACAATATGTCGACGGTCTGGCGAATCGCCTCGGCGTTGAAGTGGCGCTGTTGGCACAGGACCGCGTTCTGGTGGCGAGCGTGCCCCCGGAAGATCGCTATTGGCTGCAGAAGGCACGCCCCAGCGTGCGCAGTGGTGCAACGGCACACATCGCGTTGGACGGCAGCGAAGACTTATCGATGCGCCCATTGCCGATTGCTGGGGAACCGATGTCAGTGGCAGTGACGGTGCCAAATACGATGGCGTACGAAACGCTATCGGATTCGAGTCGCTCATTCGGTGCGGTCGTACTGTTCACGATTCTGGCGACGATCGTCGCGGGTATCTATCTAACCCGCCACTTGATCCGACCGATCAAGGCGCTGACGGAACGCGCAGAAGAGCTCTCGCTGCGGTATGCAGGCCGTGCCACGCCGCCAAAGGGAGACGAACTCGACTCGCTGGTCGGATCGTTCGATGCGATGACCACCGCGCTGCTTTCGCATTCGGAGCGGTTGTCGCAGGCGCACATGACGGAGTTGCAGGGCAGCCTCGAATTGCAGCGCCAATATGCGCTGATGCGCCTGCTGCGCGGGTTAGCCGCTGCGGCCAATGAATCGGACTCAGTCGAGCGCACGTTGGAGCGTGCTCTAAACGAAATCGGAAACTATCTCGAGTGGCCTCTCGGCCGCGTGGCGTTGCTGCCGGACTACGCGGAAGATCGCAGCTTGCCGCCACGTTCGCTGTGGTTCACCCGCGAGCCCGATCGCTTTCGCGAGTTCATTGACGCCAGCAATGGCATAGCGATCGTGCCGTCGCCGAGTCACATGATTGGCCGTGCATATCTGTCGGGCGTCGCCAACTGGGTGTCTGATCTATCGCGCATGACCGATTGGAACAGGCTCGACGTCGCGTTGGCGGTGGGACTGCAGACCGGCGTGGTAATTCCGGTGATGGCGCATGGCCACGTCGCCGCATTTATCGAGTTCTACAGCGATCATCGCGTCGAGGCGACCAATGCCTGGCTCGAGCTGGTCGAAGCGATTGGCGCCGAGCTTTCGCGCGTCGCGGAACGGCAGCGCGCCGAACGCGAGCTGCGTCAGCGAGAAGTTGAAGCGAGCCGGCTTGCGATGGTTGCATCGCGCACCGAGCAGATGGTGCTGATCCTGGACACGGTCGGCCGAATCGAGTGGGCCAACGATGCGGTGATGCGCTTTTCCGGCATCGGGATGCAGGAGATGCGCGGACGGCGCGCGCACACGTTGATGCGCGGATCTGCGACCGACCCCGGCGCAATCAGGCGTATGGCGGAAGCAGTTGTACGCGGCGAGCCGTGCAAGATCGAGTTCATTGCAAATGCTCGCTCGGGCGAGCAGCGGGTGCTCGAGGTCGAAGGACAGCCACTGCGAGATGATCAAGGACGCTACTTCCAGTACGCCCTGATCAGCCCTGACATCACAGAGCGCAAGCGCACGGAAGCCACACTGCGCGAGAGCGCCGAATACTTCCGCGCGCTGTTCGACGAGTCCCCTGTGCCTTCGACGATTTTGTCTTCCGATTACCGCATCGTGCGGGCCAACGCGGCGCACACGCGCATGTTTGGCTATACGATCGACCAGATGATCGGCAAGGACCCGATCACATTCGTCCATCCTGACGAGATTGACGCCGCTTACGCGCTGCGTAGCGAGATGGACGGGTCGGCCGAGCGCGCGCAATTCACCTTCGAGCGTCGCATGCTGAAGGGCGACGGCACAGTGGTGTGGGTGCTTGGTCACAGCGTGCGCTTCTGCGACGCCAACGGCGAGCGGTTTCGTCTGACGATGCTCGAGAACATCACCGACGCGAAAGAAAGCGAGCGTGTGCTGCGCGACGCGAAGGAAATCGCCGAATCAGCAAGTCGGGCCAAGTCACAGTTCCTGGCCAATATGAGTCATGAAATCCGCACGCCGATGAACGGTGTGCTTGGCATGACCGAGTTGCTGCTCGGCACCGCACTCAGCGACAAACAGCGCCGCTTTGCCGACGCGGTCTATCGCTCGGGCGAGAACCTGCTCGAGATCATCAATGACATTCTGGATTTTTCGAAGATCGAGGCCGGCAAATTCGAGCTCGAATTGGTGGACTTCAATCTGCGCACGATGGTCGAAGACGTATTCGAGATGCTGGCACCTCGCGCGCATCAGAAGCGTATCGAGCTTGCTTCGTGCATTGGGCCTGAAGTGCCGACGATTGCCAAAGGCGATCCCACGCGCATCCGCCAAGTGCTGACGAACCTCGTGGGCAACGCGTTGAAATTTACCGAGACCGGCGAGATTGTTGTCACCGTCAGCGCGCAACCCGAAGAGGGCCGCCATCGAGTCCGCTTCGAGGTGCGCGACACGGGCATCGGTTTGCGCGCCGAAGCTTTACAGAGACTCTTTACAGTGTTCATGCAAGCCGATCAGTCGATGTCGCGCCGTTACGGCGGCACGGGCTTGGGCCTTGCGATCAGCAAGCAGCTGGTCGAGTTGATGGGAGGCTCGATCAGTGTCGAAAGCCATTTCGGCGAGGGCTCGACATTCCGCTTCGACGTTCCTCTGCCGAGCGGCGACACCGAGGTGGTTGCGCCGGCCGTGAATCTGCAGCAGCTGCGCGGCCGCCGTGTGATTCTGGTCGAGGACAACCCGACCAATCGCAACATTCTGGAGATGCAACTCAAGGCAGTCGAGATGGAGGTGGCGACTGCCGATCATGGTGCCACTGCGCTGGAGCTGATGCGCGCCGCTGCGCGCGCCGGCACGCCGTTCGATATCGCGGTCATCGACATGAAGATGCCGATCATGGACGGCTTGACGATGGCGGCGACGCTGCGCAGCGACCGCCATCTGGCCGACGTGAAGATGGTGATGCTGACGTCGCTCGCGAGTGGTAACGAAGCGCAGCTCGCTTACGAAAATGGCGTCGATCAGTACTTGACCAAACCGGTGCGCCAACACGAGTTGCTGCAAGCGCTCGCCAAATCCCTGTCGCGCGAGAAACCTGCAGCCGCGCGCTCGAGCGCCGTAACCATAGGGCTTCGCGCCAAAGTACTGGTTGCCGAAGACAACATGGTCAATCAGGAAGTGGCACGCGCAATGTTGCGCGACCTCGGGTGCGAGATCCGCTTGGCGGATAACGGCCGTGAGGCGCTCAATGCGCTGCGATCACAAGCGTTCGACATCGTCTTCATGGATTGTCAGATGCCGGAGATGGACGGATTCGAAGCGGTGCGCCGCTTTCGCTCTGCCTCTCAGGCCGACTTCGAAACCGCGCTCGATACGCCGATTGTCGCGTTGACCGCGAATGCATTGGCCGGTGATCAGGAGCGTTGCATCGCGGCGGGCTTCGACGAGTATCTGCCGAAGCCATTTAAGCAGCACCAGATTGAGGCGCTCCTTGCACGCTGGACGCGGCGCTCTGACGCGGGTAATGCCGGACGAGTGCTCAAGCCGGTAACGGCGGCGGAGACAAACGCGGCCGTCGCAGTTACCACCGACGAAACATCCGTACTCGACATGTCGGTCATCGAGCGCATTCGGGAAATGGAACAGCGCGGTGCGGCGCGCTTGCTCGAGCGGCTGATCGAAACCTATACCTCGACCGCGACGAAGCTGATGGCCGACGCCGAACTGGCACTGGCGCACCGCGACGCCGTGATGATGCGGCACGCGGTGCACACGCTCAAGTCGTCGAGTGCCAATGTGGGCGCGACCTTGCTGTCGCAGCGCTTTGGGGCAATCGAAGTGCATGCGCGCGGCGGCAGAACGCAGGACGCTGAGCACGAGTGGCCTGAGGTACGTGTTGAATATGCGCGCGCGGTTCAGGCACTGCAGGCTCTGTTGGCCGTTGAAAGCGCGGCTTAGCACTTAATGGATCGGGCGATGAGCGATCGAAACAACAACACGGGCGGTGGTGGCGCGATGGTCAACCGCCGCGATGGTGAAGGCGATGCCGCCGGGGAGACGCGCAACGATCTAGTTCTGCTGGTCGACGACGACCCTGTGGCGCGCCTGCTGACCGCTTCGGCCCTGGCCGAGCGCCAATGGCGCGTCATCGAAGCCGACGGCGGCGGTCACGCACTCGAATTGTTTGCCGAAAATCTGCCCGACGTCGTGGTTCTCGATGCGCTGATGCCGGATATAGACGGTTTCGAGACGTGTGAGCGGCTGCGAAGGCTTGCCGGCGGCGAGCACGTTCCGGTGCTGATGCTGACCGGGCTGGACGATGAATCCTCGATTGCGCGAGCGTACGAAGCGGGCGCCACCGACTTCTTTGTCAAGAGCACTTCGCAGTGGACGCTGCTCTCGGAGCGACTGCGCTACATGATCCGCGCCTCGCGCATGCGCGAGGAACTTGCCGAGAGCCGGTCCAAGCTGACCAAGGCACAGCGCATCGCGCGGCTCGGAAGTTGGGAGTGGAATATCGCTGCGCGTTGGGTCAAGCTGTCCGAAGAGTGCTTTCCAATCGCCGGGCTGCCGCAGCAGGACGATGGGCTTGCCGACTGGTTCGTGTGGTCACGTGCGGTCGAGGACGAGCGTGCGCGAATCGAAATGCTGTTTCGCGAAGCGCTTGCCGGCACCGGGCAGATGAAGTTCGAGTGCCGCATCGTTCGCCCGAACGGACAGATCAGGGTCGTGCACATCGAAGCGGAGGTCG
>JBDTQZ010000052.1:0-7763 GCA_039931935.1 Burkholderiaceae bacterium
GTTGATGCGCCCGACGGCATACCAGCGGTTGGACAATGGCCATTGCCCCGAAATGTCGATTTGAGTGATGCCGTCAGGCTGATAACGGTAATAGGCAGTCAACACCGACGCGCGTCGCGGCTGCCAGCGGACGCCCGCCGTGGCACGAACAAATTCGCCAGGCTCGGCTGCATATTGAGCCGCGAGATCGATTGCCCATGATCGTCCAAGCTGCGCGGTCAATGCTGCGAGCACATCGGTTGCGCTGCTGGTCCGCGGCGCTTCGCCCGGCAATGTCACACGCTGGTCGGAGAAGTAGTAGCGTTGTCCGATCGATGCGCGTAACCGTTCAGCACCCGTTTCAGCGTCCAGGATGCGCGTCGTCAATGCTGCGGTCAGTTGATTGGCCTCCGAGATCCGGTCGGATCCCGAGTAGATGTTCTCGGTGAACAACTGCGAGTAGTTGAGATCCGCCAGAGCGCTGTCGAAGTTCGGCAAGTTGCTTTGATCGCGAAACGGGATGTACGCATAGAACAGGCGCGGCTCGAGCGTCTGTTGCGCAGCGCGGCCGAACCAACCCGTGTCGCGCTCAAAGATCAAACCTGTATCGAGGCTCAATATCGGCAGCGTCCGAGTCGGCGTCGAGTCGCTCGGGTGAAAGGCAGGATCCAGGTCATACGCAGTCGACGAGACGCGTGCTCGCGGGACCACAAACCATCCCGGCGCCTGGATCGGATACGCGGCGCGGACGTCCGCTATGTAGCGGTTGCCTTTTTCCAGCGTCGGATGCTCGAACCGCGTACCTTCAAGGGCCGCCGCTGCTTCGAAACCGCGCCAGTCGGCAATGTAACCATTGACGGTCGCCTGCGGTACACGCTCGTACGGCTTCGAAACCGGCTGCGACGGATCGGGATCCTGCAAGACCTGATTCTTCGTCACGCGCACGGCGGTATTCCAATAGGCCTGGTTGTAGGCGAGATAGCCGTCCTGGGGCAGGACCTTTTGCGATGTATCGACAATCGTCGTGCCGAAATCGACAAAGTATCGATCGTCCGAAGCGCGGTTGTAGTTAATGCCGGCCGCGAAACCTGTCGGCGACGCAAATTCGTACCGCACCGCTGCGAATTCCCTGGACTCGCCAAACTCCCGATCCTTGGCAATCAAGTCATATACGAGCGTGGCCCGTTGTGTCGGACTCAGATAGCGCAGCTCGTTTTCAAGCAGCACACCGCGCCTGGTCATCACGCGAGGTGTCAACGTGTAGTCGTAATTGGGCGCGAGGTTGAAGTAATACGGCGTGCTGATGTCGGTGCCGAGAGTCGAGCTCAGCCCGAAGCTTGGTGTCAGGAAGCCCGACTTGCGCCGATCACTGGTCGGAAAACTCAGAATAGGCGAAGCGAGAACTGGCAGGCCCTTGAAATACAGCGTCGCAAACGTTGCGGTCGCTGTTTCATCGAGTCCATCGAATTCGATTGACTCTGCCTGCACCCACCAGGCGTTGTCCCCCGGGCCGCACGTGGTGAACCGCGCTCGTTCCATCCGTGCCCGATCGCTTCCTAGAAACTCGACCAACGTCGCATTGCCGCGGCCTCTGCGAGCCGCATAAGTGAAGTTGGCATCGGGCATCGTGCCGGTTTGTGCGTCGACGCGGAAATCGAGACGCGGCCCTGCGAACGAGGTGCCGTCGCGAAACACGCGCGCCTCGCCTTCGACGTTCACGATATCGGTCGCTTGCGTATATGTGATCGTGTCGCCACGCAGTACGGTGCCGCCACGGCGTATTTCCGCGTCGCCGCGCAGTATCAGTCGCTCATCGATCGTGCCTTCGATGCTGCGAGCACGCCCGAAGGTCGGCGCACCGTCGCGGACGGGAGCACGATTTTCGTCAAGCTGGCGTTCAAGCTTTAGCTGCGGGTGTTCCGCTTCCTGCGTGTTGTCCTTTGAAGCAGCCTGCGCAAGTGCCTCAGCGCTCGTCGTCAAATATCCGGCGCATAGCACCGGAATTAGGCACAAGGAGAATTTCGACCGAGCGATCCCCGGCAAGCGCGGCATTAGGGCCTGTACACACTAAGAACGTGAGCGCGAAAGATGGATTGCGGGTGCAGTGCTAGGCGCCGCGAGCGCCGTTGGCTAATGCCAATAAGCGAAGCGGCAACAACGCAATGCGGCCGCAATCCGTCTTTCCCTTCGGGTTGGGTCGAAATGCGGCGTCTGCTTTGTCGAGCGGCTTGTGAATGGAACCACCATTCACTGCGCGGCTCTTCGCGCATCCGTCCGCATTGCGACCCAACGCGCCTCATGTTCTTAGTATGCACAGGCCCTAGAATCTGTAAAAGCTGTTTTGGCCAGCAAGTGCCCGAGCAGAGCGCGCCGATTATAGGCACCGGTTTTACCTATCAGGCCCTGGCCCAAGGCGACCTCACACTGCATGAAGCAATCGGCTCCTACCTCGAACGGAGAACCCGACGATGCGCGCCTGGTTTCGCTTCGAGTTTGGCTCCAATCGCTTGCTCCGCGCTATGGATTGATCGAATCCACACTGCGACCGGCGTCGGTCGATGCCAGCTCGCGCCGATACTTTCGCGTTGATAGTGACGGCGGGAGTCTGATTGTGATGGACGCACCGCCTGCTACCGAGGACTCGCGTCCGTTCGTTCGGGTAGCAGGTCTGATGCTGGCGGCTGGCATTCACGTTCCCGACATTCTGGTCAGCGATATTGCGCAGGGGTTTCTGTTGCTGACCGATCTCGGCGACGCGACGTATCTGGCGTCGCTCACCGATGCGAACGCCGATCAGTTTTTCGGCGACGCGATCGACGCGTTGATCCGCTGGCAGCTTTGCACCGCGGAGGGAGTTTTACCTCCGTACGACGAGAAATTGCTGCGGCGGGAGCTGAGTTTGTTTCCGGACTGGTTTGTTGCACGGCATCTACAGCACCAGCTCACTGCAGCGCAGGACGCTACCCTCGCGCAGATGTTCGACCGCATCGTGGCGGCGAACCTGGCGCAACCCAAAGTGTTTGTGCATCGCGACTACATGCCGCGCAATCTGATGGTGTCGAAGCCCAACCCCGGCGTCCTCGATTTTCAGGACGCAGTCGTCGGTCCGATCACTTACGACTTGGTGTCCCTATTTCGTGACGCATTCATCAGTTGGGATGACGCACGAGTGCGTGCCTGGGCGCGCGCTTACTTCAACCGCGCCTGTGCAGCTGGGCTGCCGGTGGGCGCGGACTTTGACACGTTCTGGCGTGACTTCGAATGGATGGGATTGCAAAGGCACCTAAAGGTGCTTGGCATTTTCGCGCGCATCCGGTATCGCGACGGCAAGCCGCAGTACCTCGTAGATGCGCCGAGGTTTATCGGTTACGTGCGCGCAGTGGTTCAACGCTACAACGAGCTGACTCCCCTTGCACGACTGTTCGACGAATTGGGATTGATATGAGCAGTCCGCGCGTGACGCACGCGTTGATTTTGGCCGCGGGCCGCGGCGAGCGCATGCGCCCTTTGACGGATGCCACGCCGAAGCCGCTTTTGCAAGCGGGCGGGAAGCGTCTGATCGAATGGCAGATCGAATCGCTCGTGCGCGCCGGGGTGCGGGAGATCGTGGTCAACGTCGCCCACCTGCCGGATCAGTTTGATTCGGCACTTGGCGATGGCCGGCGTTACGGCGCCGCACTGCGCTACTCGCGCGAAGGTGGCAGCGCCGATGACGCGCTGGAATCGCTAGGCGGAATCGTCAAGGCGCTGCCATGGCTCGGCCACTCGCCGTTTGTCGTCACCAGCGGCGATATCGTCACCGACTATCCGTATCACCTTCTGCACGCGTCAAGTGAGGCTCAGCAACAAGGCGACGCCGATGCGCATCTAGTGCTGGTCGAGAATCCGCCCTTCCACCTGCGCGGCGACATGGGACTCACGAATCAGCGAATCGATCCTGATGCGACACCGCGCATGACGTACGCGAATATCGGGGTCTTCTCGCCGCGTCTGTTCACTGGCGTTGCAAACATGCTGCAAGGTAGACGCGCGCCGTTGTTTCCATGGCTGTATGCAGCGGCACGAGCGGGCCGAGTCAGTGGGGAGGTTTACCGCGGAAGCTGGTGGAACGCGGGCACCCCCGACGATTTGGCGCAGGTGGACGCCGACTTGACGCGCGTAGCGAACCAAGCCGCTTCCGGAGAGGTTCGTCGGTGAATTTACCTGACGCGAGCAGAAAGCCGATCGCTGTTTTGGGGGGTGGGCCCGTTGGGCTCGCGCTGGCGCTGTTGCTCGCCAAACGCGCGGTGCGGAGCGTCGTGTTCGATGCGCGCAGCGTCGAGCAGGCCAGTGCCGATCGGCGTTTGCTCGCGCTATCGCTTGGCTCGCTGCAAACACTCGCCTCAATAATCGAGTTGCCAACCGCCGCGCACGCGCCGGTCTTGGCTCCCATTCGCACCGTTATCGTGTCCTCGGTCGGCCAGTTCGGGCGCGCCGTGATTGGCGAGCGCGATGTCGGCGCGGAAATGCTCGGCGCGACGATCAGGTATGGCGACTTGATCCATGTACTGTCGGCTGCCGCTGAAGCCGCGACGCTGATTTCGGTGCGCCGTCCGCTGAAGGTCGAGATGGTGCGGCAATCGCCGTCCGATGTTGAGATCGAATTACAGGGCGAACAATCGTTCACCGCGCCATTGGCGCTGAGTGCGGAGGGCTTCGGTACAGAGCCGGTCGCGTCTGCGCAGTATTCGGCGTTGGTCGCTGATCTTGATGTGACCGGCATCGAAAGCGGCCGTGCATGCGAGCGTTTTACGCGCGACGGTCCATTGGCGTTGCTGCCGCTGCCCTCGCACGCGGCATCCGGTGCCCAAAAGATGGCGCTCGTCTGGTGCATGTCGAGCATGCAGGCCGACCGACGCGGCTCCCTCGGCGATGAAGAATTTCTGGCGGAGCTCTGCTCGCAGTTGGGCGAGCGCAACCTGCGCGTCGTGGCGTTGCAGTCACGCAAGCGCTTTCCGCTGCACGAGCGTGCGCGAAATAATCTCGTCGATCATCGAATCGCGTATCTGGGAAACGCTGCGCAGACGCTGCACCCGGTGGCGGGTCAGGGCCTAAACCTGGGACTGCGGGACGGCGCCGTTCTCGCGGACCTGATCGGCGCTGTCTACGCCGCCGTGGACGCGTCGGATCATAATCCGATCTCCGCACTGCACGCCTACGCGCAATCGCGGCGCGCCGACCGCGCTGCAATCGTGGCACTTACGCGCACAGCGCCTGCACTTTTCTCGACTCGCTTCGCACCAATAGCCCTGGCCAGATCAATTGCACTTACCGCATTGTCGGTTGTGCCAAATTTGCGACGCGAGTTCGCGCGGCTGCTGATGTTCGGCGTACGCTTTTAGCGTCGGTCGCCCGCATGATAATTTTTGCCAAGCCTCTTAGTTAATATCCGCGCTCGCTCGCCCCGCACCTTCATTCGTCTCCAAACTCAGATCTCAATGAACATCGGCCCGCACGAGCTGCCCAATAATGTCTTCGTCGCGCCGATGGCCGGAGTGACAGATCGCCCATTTAGGCGGCTCTGCAAAGCGTTTGGCGCGGGCTATGCGGTGTCCGAGATGGCGGCGTCGAATCCGCGTCTGTGGGCGAGTGAGAAAACTGCGCGGCGCCTGAATCATGATGGAGAGCGCGCGCCGGTGGCGGTTCAGCTGGCCGGCGCCGATGCGCAGATGCTCGCCGAAGCCGCACGTTACAACGTCGATCGCGGCGCCCAAATTATCGATATCAACATGGGCTGCCCGGCGAAGAAGGTATGCAACGTCGCGTGTGGCTCTGCTCTTCTGAAAGATGTGTCGCAGGTAGAGCGCATTCTTTCGGCAGTGGTCGCCGCGGTTGATGTGCCGGTAACGTTGAAGTTTCGCACCGGATGGGACGTGTCGAATCGAAACGCCGTCGACATTGCGTGTCTGGCTCAGGCGAGCGGTATTGCCGCGTTGACTTTGCACGGCCGCACGCGCCAGTGTGGTTTTACAGGTCGGGCGGAATATCGGACGATTCGCGAGGTCAAGCGCGCCGTGACGATTCCGGTCATCGCCAATGGCGACATCGACACGCCGGAGAAAGCGAGTTTCGTACTCGCCGAAACCGGCGCAGACGCGGTGATGATTGGGCGCGGGGCGCAGGGCCGCCCGTGGATTTTCCGCGAGACCGCGCACTATCTGGCAACCGGCCTGTATCTGCCGCCGCCCAGAGTTGACGAAGTACGCGCACTGCTCATTGATCATCTCGATGATCATTACCGGTTCTATGGTGAATCGGGTGTGCGCACTGCTCGCAAGCACATCATCTGGTACACAAGGCGGCTCGACGGTGGACAGCAGTTTTGCGAACGAATGAACGCGATCGAAGGCTGTGCCGAACAGGCAGATGCCGTCGACGGTTTTTTTGCGGCACTGGGCGAGCGATCAGAACGTCTTGCTTACAGCCCGACTTTGCATTGAGGAAAGACGATGGCGAAAGGGTTGGGAAGATCAGTGACGGGGACAGCGGCACGTCGTACGCATGGAACTGCAACCACAAGAGCCGGAACAGTGAGAGCTGCGAAGACTGCAGCCGCCGCTTCGACAGCGCGGTTTGCCTACCCGACCAACGAGCGCGTCAGCCGTGCACGCAGCGGAGAGACGCTTGAACAATGTGTGCTGCGCAGCCTTGACCAGTATTTTTCCGATCTGGATGGTTCGCGGCCGCACGCGCTGCTGGACATGGTGACGACCGCAGTCGAGCGCCCGCTGCTGCAGTTCGCGATGAACCGGTGTGACGGCAACCAGTGCGTCGCCGCGGAGTTGCTCGGAATCAATCGGAACACCTTGCGCAAGAAGCTGCAGCACTATCGATTGCTATGAGCTCCGCGACCCGCCGGTGGGCGCTCCTGAGCGTTTCCGACAAGACCGGTGTCGTCGAACTTGCTCAGCAGCTGCGCGCGCTTGGCTTTGACATTCTGTCTACCGGCGGCACTGCAAAGCTATTAGCCGAGCGCGGTATCGAAGCTACCGAGGTTGCCCGATACACCGGCTTTCCAGAGATACTCGATGGGCGCGTAAAGACCCTGAATCCGCGGATTCATGCGGGCCTGCTCGCGCACCGCGCGGATGCCGCACACATGCGGGCGCTGGCCGATCACGCGATTGATCCGATCGAAGTTCTCGTCGTCAATCTCTATCCGTTCGAGCAAACGGTGGCGCGCGCGGACTGCTCGTTCGACGAAGCGATCGAGAATATCGATATCGGCGGCCCTGCAATGCTGCGCGCCGCCGCCAAGAATCATCAAAGCGTCGCCGTTGTCGTCGATCCGGCCGATTACGCGCTCGTGCTCGATCAGCTACGAAGCGCGAATGCCGTTGATGCGGAGACGCGCCTGTCGCTTGCGAAAAAGGTCTTCGCGCACACTGCGCATTACGACGGCGCGATTGCCAATTACCTGACTTCGCTGACCGACGATGGCGCGCGTCAGATGTTTGCGGATGTTTTTTCCAGACAGTGGTTGAAGGCGCAGCAGATGCGGTATGGCGAAAACCCGCATCAACAGGCAGCGTTTTATCGCGAAAGAAACGTGACGGCCGGATTGCTGGCGGGCTTCACGCAGCTGCAGGGCAAGGAGCTGTCCTACAACAACATCGCCGACGCCGACACCGCCTGGGAGTGCGTGCGCTCGTTCGATGAAACGGCCTGTGCGATCGTCAAACACGCAAATCCGTGTGGGGTGGCGATCGGCCCAACGGTCAGCGCCGCCTATGCGAAGGCGTTGA
>JBDTQZ010000053.1:0-7709 GCA_039931935.1 Burkholderiaceae bacterium
CGACGACGAAGTGATGCTGATCACGACCGGCGGCGTGCTGATCCGCACGCGGGTGGCCGAGATTCGCGAGATGGGCCGTGCAACCCAGGGCGTCACGCTGATCGCACTCGATGACGGCACGAGGCTATCGGGATTGCAACGCGTGGTCGAGCGCGACAGCGATGTAGTGAATGGCGATGCGGTCAGTAACGACGGTGGGCACGCGACTGCCATCGATGCCGGCGATAACGGCTCGGCAGACGAGCCACCGCAAGCCTGACGTGCAGCAGCACGTCTACGCGGTTTGCGCGGGAGGTCTTGCATGAACGATCCGACGACTGCCGCGGGCGAGCATGTCGACGATCGCCTCAGCGCGTTGCGCGAAGCGATCGACGCCGTCGATGCGCGCCTGATCACGCTATTGAACGAACGTGCTCAGCTTGCCCTTGACGTCGGGCAGATCAAGCATGTTGCCGGCACACCGGTCTTCCGGCCTGAGCGCGAGGCAGAAGTTCTGCGACGCGCCGCCGCTGTTAACAGTGGGCCGTTGTCGCAAGACCACGTCACGAATATTTTTCGCGAAGTGATCTCGGCTTGCCGTGCACTGGAACGGCCAATGGCCGTGGCGTACCTTGGACCAGCGGGAACGTTCTCCGAGATGGCGATGCAGCGGCAGTTTGGCTCCAGCGTCACCGGACTACCGTGCATGACGCTGGATGAAGTGTTCCGGACGACCGAAGCGGGCAGCGCCGAGCTGGCGATCGTGCCACTCGAAAATTCCTCAGAGGGCGCTGTCAGCCGCACACTGGATTTGTTGCTTGCGACGCCGCTCAGCATGCTGGCCGAAGTGTCGATATCGGTCGAGCACAACTTGTTTACCAAGACCGGCACGATGAATGGCATCGAACGCGTGTGCGCACACGCACAGGCGTTGGCGCAGTGCGCGGGCTGGCTCAATCAACATTGGCCGACGCTTGAGCGGCAACCGGTTGCGAGCAACGCCGAAGGTGCGCGACTGGCTTCGATCGATGAGACAACTGCAGCCATTGCGGGTGAATCGGCCGCCCGACACTTCAATGTTCAGACGGTCACTGCACAGATCCAGGACGACACGCACAACCGCACTCGCTTCGCCGTACTCGGTGCACAAGCCGCTCAGCGATCGGCGCCATCGGCGCGCAACAAGACATCGCTGATCCTTTCGGTGCCCAACAAAGCGGGCGCAGTGTTCCACATGCTGTCGCCACTGGCCGCGCACGGCGTTTCGATGACACGCTTTGAGTCGAGACCGGCCCGCGTCGGTACCTGGGAGTACTACTTCTACGTCGACCTCGAGGGTCATGTGGACGAGCCGAAAGTCGCGCGAGCGCTGGCGGAGCTGCAGCAAGCGTGCGCGTTCTATAAGTGTCTCGGCTCGTATCCGGCAGAGCGAATCGAGTCGCAATGAGCGCAATTGCAGCTCTGCCTTACGTGCGCGCGATTGCGCCATACGAAGCGGGTAAACCGATCGACGAATTAGCGCGCGAATTCGGACTTGATCCGAAGTCGATCATCAAGCTTGCGTCGAACGAAAACCCGCGCGGTATGCCAGAGTCTGCGAGGCGCGCGATTGCAGAGACAATGGCTGATCTGGGGCGCTATCCCGACAGCAACGGGTTTGCGTTGAAGTCGGCACTCTCGGCAAAGGTCAGCGTCCCCACCGACTGGATCACGCTCGGCAACGGCAGCAACGATATTCTCGAACTGGCCGCCGCCGCACTGCTGTCCCCCGGTCGCAGCTGCGTTTACGCACAGCATTCGTTTGCCGTGTATGCGCTGGCAACGCAAGCACGTGGGGCGCGCGCGATTGTGGTACCCGCCAAGGATCTCGGTCACGACGTTGACGCGATGGCGTCGGCTATTGCTTCTGACACGGCTTTGGTTTACATCGCGAATCCCAACAACCCGACCGGAACTCATCTGACGGCAGAAGCGCTTGCGGGATTTCTTGAACGGGTGCCGCCGCAAGTTGTGGTCGTGATCGACGAGGCCTACAACGAATACCTGCCACCGGAGCGGCGTTTTGACAGCGTTCAGTGGGTGCGTGAATTTCCGAATCTGCTGATCTCGCGTACGTTCTCCAAGGCGTACGGGTTGGCGGGGCTGCGAGTCGGTTACGGCCTGGCTCAGCCGACGTTGACCGATCTTCTGAATCGTGTGCGGCAGCCCTTTAATGTAAATGGAGTCGCGCAGGCGGCTGCTCTGGCCGCTCTGCAAGACCACGCCTTCCTAGAACAGAGCTATGAACTGAACGTTGCCGGCATGCAGCGGATGATCGAGGCGTTCCGCCGGCTGCAGCTAGAGTTCGTGCCAAGTTTCGGCAACTTTGTGTTGGTGAAGGTGGGCGGTGCAAGTCGCGTTTTCCATCAACTGCTCAAACGTGGCGTCATCGTGCGTCCTGTGGCGAATTACGATCTCCCCGAGTGGCTACGTATCACAATCGGGTTAGCGGACGAGAACGAGCGTTTTTTGCAAGCGCTAGCTGATTCGCTCGAAGCGGTCGCTGCGTGAAACTCGCACTGATCGGCGTCGGCCTGATCGGCGGATCGTTTGCGCTCGCCGCCAAAGCCGCGGGCAAGTTCGACCGTATTGTTGCGTTTGACAGTGCGCCCGAAGCGTTGCAGCGAGCGTTAGCTTTGAGAGTCATCGACGAGGCGTCGCCGTCGGCAGCGCGGGCGGTCATTGACGCGAGCCTGGTGATGATCGCCACACCGGTCGCCGCAACACAAGCGGCTCTGCGCGACATCGCGACGAATCTAACAAGCTCAGCAGTCGTTACGGATGTGGGTAGCACCAAGGGCAGTGTGATCGAAGGCGCGCGCAGCGAGCTTGGCGCCGCATTTTCACGCTTCGTTCCTGGCCATCCAATCGCCGGTCGCGAGCATTCGGGAGTTGAGTTTGCGGACGCCGCGTTATTTCGCGACAAGGTCTTCGTGTCGGTACCTGCAATGCAGACGGATGCTGATGCGTTGCGAACTGTGGAAACGCTTTGGCGGGATATCGGGTGTCGTATCGAGCGGATGACACCTGAAGAGCACGACAGTGTGTTCGCGGCGGTGAGCCACCTGCCGCATCTGCTGGCGTTCGCACTGGTCGCGCAGATCGTGGCTGACTCGGACGCCAAACGAAAATTTGCGCTCGCGGGTGCGGGCTTTCGCGACTTCACGCGCATCGCTGCTTCGAGCCCCGCCCTCTGGAGCGATGTGTGCATCGCGAATCGCGAGGCGATCGGCGATGAGCTTAGACAACATCGAGGCATTCTCGCCCAACTACAGCAGGCGATCGACGAATGCGATCGGGAAGCATTGCAAAGCGTCTTCACGCTAGCGAGCGAGGCCTTGCGTGAGGTTAAGTAGCGTCCCTGGGGGACGTATTCGACTCCTAAATTCCGCGATGATGGCGCAGGTCCGTGTGTAAGCTGGCCGCATCGAAAATGAGCGGCAGCAAGACAGTGAAGTGCATCCAAGGGCTACTGGGGTGTGTACTGCTCGCGGCCGCGATCGCACTTTCGGCCTGCGACTCACGCGGCAAAGCATTCGAAGACTTGCGGCTGGCGCGCCTGAACGAAGGCCAATCGAGCGAGCAGGACGTACGCAAACTTTTCGGCGATCCGGCCGCAGTGCGCGACATCAGCGGCGGCAAGGGCCTGATCTATCCGCTGGGTCCCGAAGGCGCGCACACGCTGTTGATGAAGATCGATGGCAAGGGCCTGTACCAAGGACGGGAGGATCTGCTGACGCGCGGCAATTTCGCGCGTGTCACGCCTGGACTGAAGGAGCTCGACGTGCTGGTGACGCTCGGACGCCCGGGACGCGCTGAAAAGTATCCGTTGAAGCAGCAATCGTCCTGGGAGTGGCGCTTTCTCGATGGCCACGAAACACGGCTCTTTGTCGTGACCTTCGACGCGCGCGGCACGGTTGTCAGCACGGCCGTAGAGGATGATCCGCGCCGATTCGGCGGTCGGTAGACATCGGCTAATGCGGCCGGCCTAGCGTTCGCTGCTGGGTGATCGATCGAACTCGGTCGCCCGCATCGACCTATTCATCCGTTCGACGTCGCGCATCGCGGGCCGCCCACTCTGCGCGTCCGCTCGTCGCGGAGGGGATTCCACTGGGCGGTATCAGCGCGCTTTGTTCGTTTCCCCTCGATATGCTCCGTCGCCTGGAGGTGGTCAATGCGTCCGCGCGGTTTCACTTTAGTTGAGATGCTGGTGGTGATGACGATCAGCGCGATTCTGGTCGCTGCTGCCGTGCCGGCATTTCAGTGGACGATCGCCCGCAATCGCATTTCAGACGCGACCAATCAGCTTCTTTCCCATCTCGAGTACGCGCGCATGGAGGCTTCGCGGCGCGGCAACGCGGTGTCGTTATGCCGCACGCTGGATGCCAATCTGGCGACACCTGTATGTAGCAGCGCCTCTACTGCCGGAGTTGATGGCAACGATTGGGCAGTGGGTTGGGTTGTGTTCGAGAAAGTACCTCCCAACCTGGACGCGGCGAACGTGGAAGCGGGAGACCAGGTGATTTTTCGTCAGCAGGCGATGGGCGCGATGGCCGCGCCGGGTGTGCGGGCGATGATTCATTCCAACGCAGCGGGGGGCGAGTTCTTCGCTTACCTCCCGCGCGGGACCCCAGGGGTCATTGGCAGTGTGGCAACGACGTTTGCCGTTGATTACGGGACAGTGTTAACACCAATTACTGGCAATCGAGCGCTTGCGTCCATTTCGCTGACTAGCGCAGCCCGTTGTATACCCATAAGTGGACTGGGCGCATTACGAGTGGCGCGTACGGCGGCCGGAGTATGCCTATGACCATGAACAGCTACGCCAAATTTTATCGCCGGCTGCAGGCCGGCCTTTCGATGATCGAAGTGCTGGTGTCGCTGACGATCGTTGCGTTCGGTGTACTGGGCCTGCTCGGTTTGCAGGCGCGGGCGTTGAGTTTTCAGCGCGATTCGTTCGATCGCCGCACCGCCGCCGAGATGGTCGCCCAACTTGCCGAGCGCATGCGCGCCAATCACCTGGGCGTCACCAGCGGCTTGTATTCGTTTCCTGCGGCTCCGTACCTCAATGCCGCTACCGCCACGCCTCCGGCGATCCCGCCGTGCGTAACACCCACCGCCTGCACGATGAATGAACTGGCCCTTCGCGACTGGACGCAGTGGAGGGTGGAGTATCGGCAGCGCAGCCCTGGAGCTGCTGCCTACCTGCAGTGGAATGCGGCTGATCCGCGCGCGGTCACGATGTCGGTCGCGTGGCCCGAGCCGCAGCAGACTTCGGGTGTGGCTGACCCTATATGCGCGGAGATCACTCTTCGCCTGGGGTTGGGGGCAGGCGTCATTCCCGCGAACTATCGCTGCTTCACCACCGCCGTTTTCCCCTGACCCATGCCAACCATTTCCGTTGACTTTCGCGCATCGCAAGCGGGCCGCACGCTGATCGAGCTGGTGATCGCGATGGCGATCGGCCTAGTGATCGTGATCGGCGTGTCGTCACTCTACCTGTCGTCAAGCGGCATTTCACGCACTTCGAATCAGATTTCGACGGTTGAGCAGGGAGGGCAACTGGCGCTGCTGCTGATCGGCGATTCGATGAAGCGCGCCGCCTATGGCGAGATCATTGGCTCGGACTATGCATCTCAAGGGCAGACGATGATGGATGGCGTCCACCTGGCCGGGTGTACGGGGACGACGTTCACGGATCCGTTCCCGTTGTACGTGTTGCCACCGGCTGCACAGACGCCGCCTGATCTCACTTGCGGTGTGGCCTCGGGCGGGGACTCCATTTACGTTCGGTACCAGGGGGCTCCTGTCGTAGCGCAAATGCTGCCCGCCGCGGCCGCGGCGATGTCGATACCTGATTGCGGCGGGAGCCTTGGTGCTCAAAACCAGGTGCTGTCTCCTCAGCAACTGCGCGCGGGGGCGGGGCTGGAGCGTCCGATCGTGACCAATGTGTTCCGACGGAACGGTTTTACCAACACGCTGGAGTGCGCAGGCTATGGTGCGGCCGCATTTGCGACGCTGCTGGAGAACGTTGTCGAATTCACAGTGTTCTATCGGTTCGATGACGCTGCGTTTGCCGCGGGGTCGTCCGGCGTGACCAATGCAGTGCCGTTCGGCGGCTCGATCCGTGACGCGGCCGCGATCAATGCAATGGCGGGAGCAGTCGACCCCTGGAATTATGTGGTTGCAGCGAAGGTGTGCCTGACGATTCAAACCGACGAGATCGGCGTCGGTACGTCCCCCATCAATGCCACCGTGCCGCGCTGCCCGGCTAATGCCGTCGAAGCTACGACCGGACTGGGTCTGGTCACCAACACTACGGACGGGCGTCTTCGCCGCACCTTTTCGCAGCTGTTCACCTTGCGCAATCGTGCCACCCCGTCTCCTTCAATACTTTAGCGATGAAAAAGCCCGTTAAGCGCGCGTTATTGAAACTCCATCGGGTGCAAGCGCACCGCATGATGGGTGTCGTGCTGCCGGTGGTGCTGGTCGTGCTGACGATTCTGACCGGTCTGGTGGTGACGCAGATCCGCCGCGGCGCGGTCGACGAGCGGCTGGCCTCCAATACTCGAGAGAGCGTTCAATTGGACAGTTCAGTTCAAACGGTGCTTCGCTGGTGCGAAGCCCGTATCACGCTGGCACCGCAGACGACCGGAACGGTGACGCCCGGTACTTCGCTGACGGTACCGGCATGGGCAAAAACTTCCGCCAACTGGAACCCGGGCGTAACTTCACTCGATTTCAGTGGGGGCGCCAACTTGCTGCCGGGTCTGAACGCAGATCCGTCGTGCGTCATTGAGAACGCGACCTGCGAGCTTTACCCGCCTATTTCTCCCACCGGGCAGGTGGCAGCGTCGAACCCTGCTTGTATAGGCGCCGGCGAGCTTGATCCGCGCTGGCGCAAGTTTCGCATTACCGCGCGCGTTGCGACGCTTGCGCCCGACATGATCGGCGGCAACAGATTCACCTTTGCGCAGAGCGAATTACGCCTTTTCATTGAATAGATACATACCGGAGATCGGCATGGAACACTCGCACACTAACCCGAACAGTCGTCCTGACGACCGCACCCGACCCTTCTGGGTCCGCGCCGTCATGCTGACGGCGATCTGGACGATGGTGCTGCAGCCCGCCGTCTCGAGCGCGCAGCTGTCACAGTCGCCGATGTTTACGGTGACGTCGGCGCCGCCGAACGTGATGCTGATGTTCGACGACTCGGCCTCGATGAATCGGGTGGATTTGAACCCGCCTCCTGCCTATGCCAACCCGACCTTCAGTCTGGTGGGGACCGGGCCCACAGTTCCTACCCTCAAGCTCAATACGGTCGGCTATTACGGTATCAGCGGAATGCGCTGGTACAAGGCAGGCAATGCTGCGTACGACGACCACTGGCAATTCGGCATTAACGACGCAACGACGAGGTCGCCCGCGTTCAACCCGCTTGCGTATAACCCGGCAATTTACTATCAACCGTGGAATGACAACGGGGTTCGCTTTCCCGTTTCTTCCATCGGCGGCAACACCAATGTCGCGGCTGGCGCGCTGACCGAATGGGACCCCCGCAATCTGCCGCCGTCGATGGGCGGCGGATCGGTGTTCAGCAAGCTGGCGCTGCCGCGCGCCGGTGTCATTGACGGCAACGGCGAAACGCGCTCGTGGGCGGCGCCGGTCGCCGGCTCGGTGACGTATAC
>JBDTQZ010000054.1:0-7660 GCA_039931935.1 Burkholderiaceae bacterium
TGAGTCGGTTATTTCGTGTAGCGATCGCGATCGCCTTCGCGTCGGCAGCCAGCTTTGCATCGGCGCAAACGTATCCATCGAAGCCGATCAGATTGATCGTGCCGCTGGCGCCCGGCAGCACGGCCGATATCGCTTCACGCTTTACCGCGAATGAACTCAGCAAGGCACTCGGCCAGAGCGTTGTCGTCGAGAACAAAACCGGCGCGGGCGGCACGATCGCAATGGCCGAGCTCGCACGCTCTGCTCCCGATGGATACACGATCGGCTTCGCTTCGCAAGGCACGCTCGTATTCAATCAGGGCATCTACGCCAAGCCGGGCTACGACTCGACGAAAGACTTCATGCCAATCGCGCTACTTGGCGGCGTCTCCAACGTGATGATCGTTCATCCGACCAACAAGGCAAGTGCGCCATCGGACGTGGTTGCCGTCGCCAAAGCGAAGCCGGGCGAGTCGACGTTTTCGTCGGGGGGCGCCGGCACCAGTCATCATCTGTCAGGTGTTCTGTTCGGGCGCATGACCGGTACCGAACTCGTGCACGTTCCGTACAAAGGAGCTCCGCAAGGCGTGCTCGCGGTGATGGCGAATGAAGTGACGATGGGATTTTTCAACACGCCGACGGTCATCAGCCAAATCAAGGACGGCAAGGTCAAAGCGCTCGGCGTCACCAGCCTTGCGCGTTCACCGCTGCTACCGAATGTGCCGACGCTCGACGAGCAGGGCGTGAAGGGCTATGAAGTCAACACGTGGTTCGGCTTCGTCGCGCCGGCCGGTACGCCGCCTGAAGTCGTGAACCGTCTCAACGCAGAGCTGAACAAGATATTCGCCAGCGCTGCAGCGAAGGAACGGCTGGCTCCGCAGGGGTTCGATCTGTCGCCGCCGCTGACGCCGGCGGCTTTTGGCAAACTCATTGCCGACGACCTGACGAGATGGGTGCCGATCGTCAGGGCGTCGGGAGCGAAGGCGGACTGACGTGTTGTAATTCGGCTGGCGCGGCGTACCAAGTGTCGTAGTGTTTTACAACCGGGCTACTTGAGCAGACCAGGCTAGCGGAAAACAAGACATCTAGAATATCTGACTTCGATTTCGGATGTGATCGCGCTCAATCTGGGACAGGCCTAAGCGGCCTACAAGGACAACAGATCTCGCTTGACCTTACTGCCCGCTCCTGTGCCGGTTCACGAGCCAGCCACGATCCGGCTTCTTGTTGTGGGCATGACAGCGCTTGTCGCATGGCGTCGCCGCGAATCTCGCAAGCACTCAGCCGAGCGTGAACGAACAACTGGATACGACGGGCCGGGGAACATGTCCCTGCGGTCCTGGACTGCCAGCCCTCAAACGGGCGATTACGCCTTCACTTGCGCACGAGAGCACGCCGCCGGTGATTCACGATCGTGATTGCGAGTATCAGAAGGAGAAGTACGCTTGGCTCGAACGCACCCCCTCCGCCCGCGTTCATAGGTGTTGCGCCGGCGGTCACGTTCTGGTTCGCAGGCGGCGCGGCAAAGCTCTCGCCAACCAAGCTAATGGTAAGAGTCCCGGCATTGCTCGAGAGCGACAGAGTTCCCGACTGAGCACCCGTCGCGGAAGGAGCGAATAGCACTTGAAGCACGCAGGACTCACCTGGCGTTAGGCTGAAGCTCGAGGATCCGCAGGTGCCGCCTGGCGCAAGCGCAAACGGCGCTCCAACGTTTACCGCGGACACATCCAGATTAGTCGAACCGGTGTTACTCAGCGATAGCGGCTGCGTTGGGGATTGCGAGGCAATCGAAGCAGATCCGAAGTCCAGTGTGGTCTTGTCACTACTGATCTCGGGCGCCGCCACAGCGCTCGCATCGCCCGCCAACGCCACGATCAGCGGCGACGGCGTACCTGTGCTGGCTATGCTTAGTCCGCCGGTTCGAGCGCCGGGAGCCGCGGGTGAAAAGCGTACATCGACCGAACAGGATGCGCCCTGCGCGATGATCATTGCGGCCGCGCATCCACCCGTGGTTCCACCGGCCAGCACGAATTCGCTGCTGTTCGTGCTGATGGCTCCCAACGTCAAGCTGCCCGGCCCGGCATTGGTGATGATGACGCTCTCGGCTGATGACGGCTGGCCGACCGCTGTCGTTCCAGGAAACGCGACTGGACTGGGCGAAGCTTCCAGAACCGGCACGGGCAGGGTCGTGCCGACGCCCGCAAGAGCGACGCTCAGCGGACTGCCGGCAGCGCCATGAGCAACCATCAGCGTTGATGCGAGCGAGCCACTCGCGCTCGGGACGAACACCACGCTAAGCAGGCAGACCTGTCCTGCCGCCAGGCTGGCGCCCACGCAATTGCCGCTCTGGGTGAAGTGCAGGCCTGAGATCGCAACGCTGCTGATGACCAGGCGTCCTCCTCCGCTATTGCCGAGCGTGACAGCTTGGGCGGCGCTGCTGGTGCCGACTTGCTGCGTGCTGAAGGTCAGCGCCGCGGGAGTTATCGTGGCAACCGGAATGTTCGTCGTCGCATTTCCAGCAAGAGAAACCGTGACGTTGCCCCCTGAGTTATTGGACGCAATGGTCAGATTGCTGGTCCGGGTTCCGACTGCCGTCGGTGCGAAAGAGAAGACAAGCGTGCAGTTACCGCCGCTCGCCGCTAATGACATTCCGGCCTGGCATGATCCGCTGCGCGAAAAGTCTGCGACATGACTGCCCCCTGCGGTAAGGGTGGTGATAGTTAATACTCCGGTCCCTACATTAGTCACCGTAATTGTCCGCAGTGCGCTTTGCGTCCCGACTTCCTGTGGCCCGAAATTCAACGAGTTGGCGCTGAGCGCAATTGTGGGTGCCGCTGCCGCCGTCGCCGTTCCGTTTAGAGCCACACTGCTCGGTCCGCCGGCGGCGTTATGCGCGAACACCAGCGACGCAGTCTCGGATCCGAGCACAGTCGGCCTGAAGGTCAGTTCGACACGGCACGATGCACCGGGCGCCACGCCGGTCGTTACCGAGCAGGTCGATGCAGGTTCGATTCGAAAGTCGTTTGCATTCGTTCCGGCAGTCGAGATCGCGCTGAAGACCAGTGCAGCGGTACCGGTATTTGCCACGGTGACGGAATAGACAGCACTTGCGCTGCCAGCAGTTGTCGCGGGAAACGTGATGGCTGCAGGTGACACCGTGATCGCTGGCATCGGCGGAAGACTGGCGCTGCCGGTCAACGGCACGGAGATGGTGGCCCCCGCAGCATTGTGTGCAATCGTCAGGGCAGAGGATTTCGCCCCGGTCGTGGTCGGTCGAAAACTGAGATTGACCCTGCACGAGGCCCCCGTCGCGAGCGTTGAACCGGCGCGACAGGTGGAACTGGTTTCGACGCGAAACTCGGCTGCATTCGCGCCGCTGAGGTTGAGGCTTGACAAGACAAGATTGCCGGTGCCACTGTTGGACACCGTCAGTGCCGCTATCGCGCTTGCGCTGCCTACGTAGGTCGAGGCGAACGTGACCGATGTCGGAGCGACAGCAATAGCGGGAACCGCCGCAACGTTGGGGTTGGCCAGATACGCTGCGATGTCAACCGCGTTCTGGTTGCTGACATAGGCCGACAGGAACATCATCTGCGGTTCCTGGGCGATCGCCGACTGGATTTTCGGCGCGTTGTTGGCGCCGTTCAAAATGTTGTTCATGTTCCTGGTCGGGTCAAGCCCGTGACATGCGGAGTCAGCGCAGCTGAGCGGCGCGCCGTTGGTGTTGACGTAAAGGGCCTTCCCGCGCAAAGCGTCCTGCGACTTGGCGAGCGGGGTGCCGAAGAGCAGCGCGACGAGCAGCACGCTTGGTGGTACACGAGTGAAGTAGCGATTCATTGGGGGCCCTTTGGTGCGTCTCTTACTTGTGATTGATTTTCGAGAGGTGTGGGGCGGTAGCGGCAGCCTGCGTCGGAATGGTGCGCCCCGTCACACCACGAGTCGATGGGATTCCTCCCCGTAAAGCGCTAGGCGCAACTGACGACTTAAGGGACCCCGGCTCTTGGCGGCGACTGTCCTCAGCGCGTGGCCGTGACAAGTTCTCTATTCCCCACACCCGAGGCACACTGAAATGATCCCACCTATCATGATCTTGCGTTAGCCTTCTGGCAACATGGCGGCGGAGCTCGAGGGGTGCGTCGGGAACGAGAGAGCGTTGCAATAAACGGCGACACGCTCTGGGGTAATCCCCTTCAACCCAACCGTAACCCGACGTAAGAACGGGAGAAGCGCCCACGTTGTCGGCCTTTGCAGCCGTTTGAGCGGTGACCGTAGGGAAGGCATGCGTGCGCCTGCTGAAGACATTTCCCCCGGAATCGGACAACCGGCGATCGGTGGCCGCCAGCATTGCAAAGGCGCAGGCAGCGTTGGGGGGCACATCGCTCGCGCACTCCACAGCCGCCGCGTCAGATCGGATTTCGCATCCTGCAGCGGCCCGGTGATTACGCCAGCAGCGACGGGAATTCGCCGGCGACCGCGCTGAGGCCGTCAATTGACCGCCCTTGCCGGCAGTCTCCACGGCATGCGCGTGACGCGGGCGATCGTCAGTGAACCTCGATCCTCTGTCGACACCTGGGCCGGATTTTAGCGATGCTAGGCGTGTCCCTGTGCCGCCATGGCCATACCTTTTAGTCAGTCCCTTTTCCGACCGAAAGGGGCGGTCGCTTGCGAACAGGCGTGTTCGTCGTCGTCCTCGTCCTCGCACTCCTCGCCATGAGTGCGGCGTCCAGCGCCGAATCCACTAAGCTTGACCGCATGTGGAGAACCGGAAGCATTGCTGGCGACAGTCAGTTCTCCAATGCGCGACCCGGTCGCGGTCGGTTTGAAGCGAACCTTGACCTCGCAGCTCTTTCCGGGCGCCAGCGTCGCGTGGCACTCGCTCGATTTCGTGAAGTCACCCGTAGTGGCGATAGAGCTGATGGCCAGCGGCGTCGTCCCCATATTGCGAATGCGCACCTCGCGTTCATCGCTAGTCTTGCCGACTCGCACCCGGCCAAACGCAACTTGTGTCGGCGCCACTTGAACAACCGCAGCGGTTTGGACGACGCCCATGCCCTTCAGGTCGACCGTCGGCGCACCGGCTGCGTTGGACATGACCGTCAGACTGGCAACACGAGCGCCGGCGACCGTCGGCGTGAACGTCAGGGTGATCACACAAGTCGAGCCGGCACCCAGCGTACCGCCGACCGGGCAGTTGGTCGTTTTCGCGTAGTCACCGGCTTGAGCGCCGGTCAGACTCAGTGCGGTCAGGCTTAGGGGAGCGCTGCCGGAATTCATCAGACTGACGGTGCGGGCGCTACTCGGTGTGCTCAGCGGCAGCATTCCAAAATCGAGTGCCAGCGGAGATAGCGTCGCGGCCGGGGCCGTCGGTGTGGGCGCAGTACCCGTTCCTGTCAGGCCGACGCTGTGTGGGCTCCCGGACGCGGTCGACGTTACTGTCACGGCGCCGGAATACGTCGTTGCGCTGCTCGGCGCAAAGCTGACACTGATCGTGCAGGTCAGACCCGCCCCAAGCGTCGCCGGGCAGTTGTGTGGCGACGCGAAGCCATTGCCCGACGGGACAATCGACGTAATCGCAAGTCCCGCGTTACCGGAATTAGTCAGCGTGATCGACTTCGCCGCAGTGGTGATGTTCACCGTTTGATTGCCGAACGCCAGGCTTGTCGGGTTCAGGTTGACTGCGGGTGCCGGAGCCGAAGTGCCATTGCCGGCCAAGGCCACGCCATGCGGGCTGCCGCTCGCGTTGGAGGGAATGCTGAGCGTTGCCGTGCGGGCGTTGGCGCCAGCCGGAGTAAAAGTCACGCTGACAGCGCAGTTCGCCCCCGGGAGGAGCGACGCGCCGGTGCAATTGCTGGCTGCGAATTCGGCAGCATTGCCTCCGGTGATGACGATCGCTCCGAGCACCAGAGTGGCGGTGCCGGTGTTGCTGATCGAAACCGTGCGGGGCGCACTTTTCGTTCCGATCGTCTGGTTGCCGAAGTCAACAGAGGTTGCCGACAGTCCCACGGCAGGTGTGGGCGCTGAAACCCCGCTACCGCTCAGGCTCAAACTGCTGGAACTCGGTGAGGCATTGTGGCCCACGCTGATGGTGGCACTGCGACTGCCGAGGACAGTGGGCCTGAACGTGGCGTTGATCGAGCACGACTGGGTGGGCGCAAGTGACACGGCCGCGGCGCACGTGCCGGTGCGCGTGAAATCGGACGGGTTGGTGCCTGTCAGTGCCACCGACGCCAGCACCAGGTTGGCGCTTCCCGTGTTCGTCAGCGTTGCCGACATGGTGGCTGACGTGGTCAGCAGCACCTGGTTGCCGAAACCCAGTGAGCTCGTCGAAAGGGTCGCAATCGGGGCCGGCGTTCCGGCCGCAGGATTCACGATGTAGGCGGCGATATCGGCGGCATCCGTGCTCGAGACGTAGGTCTTTAGAAACGACATGGCGCCGACAGAATTGATCGCGCTAAGGATGGCCGTACCGCTCGACCCCTTCCTGATGTTGTTCGCATTTTGACTGGGATCCGGGCCATGGCAGCCGACAGTGCCACAGGACAGCGGGGCGCCGTTCGTACTCCCGTACAGCAACTTGCCGCGTACGGGATCGGCAGCATTGACTGGCGACGCAGCGGAAGCACCCAACAGGAGTGCAGCAACGACACTGACCACGTTTTCTCTTCTCATTTCTTATCCCATCCTCTTTCACCTACCCGTTGCCGCGAAGGTCTGACGGAGCACGTCGTTCAGCTTCGAGGCAACTCGAAGTGCATCCAAAAGGCTGGGGGCGAGGATAAGTGCGGCAGGCCGTGAAAAACCGTGCGGCTTCGCCGCTACGCGGTAGGACGAGTGGTTGAGGGAACCGTTCAGACTAGAAGATGCGCGGGATAGATCCGCGCGTTCTTGCATTAACTGCAGCGGAATCGTGCCAGCAGCGGCGTGAAGTCGCCGGCGACCGGGTGACCCGTCAATTAACCGTCTTGCTGGCAGTCTCTACTGCATGCGCGTGACTCGGGCGAGCACCCGCGGAACTTAGGCCTGCGTCTCCGCGAAATCGGGAACGCGATTGCCGGATCGGATCACGGCACCCTCGCCCGCGTTGTAGGCGGCGAGTGCGAGCTTCGTGTCTCCGTCAAACATGTCCAGAAGTGCTCGCAGATAAGTCGCTCCGGCCCGGACGTTCTGTTCGGGGTCGAATGGATCGATCACGCCGAAGCGGTGCGCGGTCGGCGGCATTAGTTGCATGAGTCCCTTGGCGCCTTTGGGAGACACGGCGCGGGAGTCGTAGCCCGATTCGACCGCAATGACTGCATGCAGCAGACGCGACGACACCGAAACCTCGGTCGCTACTCTGTCGATCAAACGGTCGAGCAAAGGTGATTTTGACTTCGCGGTTAGGTCTCGCGATCCTGCGGCCTCTGCCATGCCGGTTGATGCCCCGCCCAGCAACAATCGCGGTGTCGCGTCGCTTCGAAAGCTGGAAAGTACAACGGTGCCGCTCGCGGTTGAACCGACGTAGATGGGCTGCGCGAGAGCCAGGGCCGGCACCGCCACCAGGACGGCTGTGGCAGCCGACAGGAAGCCTTGTTTCAGATTGCGGGTTGTCGGTCCAAAGCTGCGCATGAACAGAAGCCAGAGGCCGTGCGGACATACAGCTAACCGCCTTACCGGACATCGGGCAAGTGGGACTTCTCCCCAA
>JBDTQZ010000055.1:0-7621 GCA_039931935.1 Burkholderiaceae bacterium
TCTATCCCGAATACACAGGCACGATCGCGCGCGAGATCCTCAAGCTCCCCGACGTGCCGCCACTGGCGGAACTGAATACGCGCCTGGCGCCGCGTGGATTGGCAGTGGCGGTGCCGCTAGGTTTTAACAACAGCTACGCGCTTGCAGTGCGTTCCCGCGATGCACGCGAAAAAGGCCTCGCGCGGATTTCGGACCTCAAGCAACACCCCGAGCTGCGACTCGGGCTCTCGCAAGAGTTTCTTGGCCGCGCTGATGGTTGGCCCAATCTGGAACGCACTTACGGACTGCGCTTTCCACAGCCCAAGGGCCTCGACCACGGGCTCGCCTACGAGGCAATCGCAGGTGGCCAGGTCGACGTGATCGACATCTACACGACCGACGCCAAACTCGACAAGTATCAGTTGGTCGTGCTCGAAGACGACCTCGGCTTCTTTCCGCGATACGACGCGGTGTTGTTGTATCGCGCGGATGTGCCGTCGCGATTTCCGAGGGCGTGGGCCGCGCTGGCGCGGCTCGAGGGCAGCCTCGACGACGCGGCGATGCGTCGGCTGAATGCCGCGGCCGAGCTTGAAGGCAAGGATATTGAGGCCGTTGCATCGGGCTGGCTGAGCGCGCGGCTGGCGCAGGCTCAAGGCACGACGTCTACGTCGGACACCACGATGCGAGCGACACTTTGGCAACGACTGTTTGCGCCCGATCTTGGTCGGCTTACGCTCGAACATCTCGGACTCGTGTTCGCAGCGCTGGCGGCGAGTTGCGTGATCGGGATCCCGCTGGGGCTGCTGGCTGCGCGGCGGCGGCCGACCGCGCCACTGGTATTCGGCGTGATCGGAATCATTCAGACGATTCCAGCGCTGGCCCTGCTCGCATTTCTCATCCCGCTGACCGGACGCATCGGCATGGTGCCGGCGTTCATCGCGCTCACGCTGTATGCGCTGCTACCGATCGTGCGCAACACACAGGTCGGGCTTGCGCAGATCCCGCGCGCGATGATTGAAGCGGCAAAGTCCCTCGGTCTTCGACCTGCGACCATCATGCGAGAGATTGAACTGCCACTTGCGATGCCGACATTGCTCGCCGGGATCAAGACCTCCGCCGTCGTCAACGTCGGCACGGCCACCATCGCCGCGTTTATCGGCGCGGGAGGGTTCGGCGAGCGCATCGTCACGGGCCTGGCGTTGAATGATCAAACGATGTTGTTGGCGGGCGCAATACCAGTCGCCGTGCTCGCGCTGGCGATACAGGGCGCATTCGAGTTGCTGGAGAAAAAGGTCGTTCCCGCCGGTCTGCAGATTCGATCCGATTGAGCCACGGCGAACTCATCGCTCGCTCGCAGAGCGCGAGGGCATTTATTACATCCTGCAGAGTTCCGCATGACCGCCGGAGATGATGTTGCATTTGTAACCCGCAAGACCCTCTGAGACGGCACGCAATCACGTCCGCTCGACTTAGACTGACCACCGGTTTTCGCAAAGTGGACGCAACAAGGAGAAGCACCATGAATTATGTTGAGGGATTCGTAGCTGCCGTCCCGGCCGCCAACAAGGAGGCCTATCGCAAACACGCCGCTGAGGCCGCGCCACTGTTCAAGGAATACGGCGTCACTCGCGTCGTCGAAGCCTGGGGTGACGACGTGCCCGTCGGCAAGGTCACCGATTTCAAAGGCGCGGTGAAAGCAAAGGACGATGAGGTTGTCGTGTTTAGCTGGTGGGAATATCCGGACAAGGCTACGCGCGATGCTGCCAACAAAAAGATGATGGAAGATCCGCGCATGAAGCAGATAGGCGCGCAGATGCCGTTCGACGGCAAGCGCCTGATCTACGGCGGCTTCACACCCATCGTCGAGGAGGGCGCGGGCGGGAAGATGGGCTATGCCGACGGTTACCTGGTAGCAGTGCCGACTGCCAACCGGCAGGCCTATCGCGACATGGCTGCCAGAGCCGCCGCGGTGATTAAGGAATATGGCGCAGTTCGGGTCGTCGAGGCTTGGGGCGACGATGTCCCCGACGGCAAAGTCACTGACTTTAAAGGCGCGGTAAAGGCAACCGGCGATGAGAACGTGGTCTATTCGTGGGTCGAATGGCCGTCGAAAGAGAAGCGCGACGAAGCCTGGCCCAAGATCATGCAAGACGAGCGGATGAAGCCCGATAAGGCCAACATGCCGTTCGACGGCCAGCGCATGATCTATGGCGGCTTTGCACCGATCCTCGATCAGTAGTCATGATGCGTGATGGACGGCTATACCGGCCTCGGCCGTTTCAGCCGTCCTATCACTCGGATCCGACGGATGACCGGCGCCGCGCTTCTTCTTCTGGAGGCCGTACTTTGCGAAACATCCCAAGCAGCAACAGGTCGTAGACGATTTTCGTCGCGCCAGCAGCGATGAGAGGCCAGCCGAAAGCCGAGAGGCTGAGCAGGTACCCGGCAAGCGCCGGGCTTGCAGCCGCCGCTAGGCTTCTCGGTACGGAAGTGACACTGGCAGCAGCCGGCCGCTCCGCCGGCGCAACAATCGCCATCACATAAGAGGTTCGCGTCGGCACGTCCATTTGTGACAGTGCGCTGCGGACGAACAGCAGCGCGATTACGTAGCTCAGGTCAGGCATGAACGGAATTGCGATCAGGCAGAGACTGGATGGCAGGTGCGTGAAGACCATCGTATTGATCAATCCGATGCGCCGCGCGATGCGCACGGCAACCAGATAAGACAGCGCAGTCAGCACGCCGGTCCAGAAGAACAGCGTTCCTGCGGTGGCAATTGAAAGGTCAAAGCGCTGATACAACCAGAGCGCAAGCATGGACTGCACGACGAACCCGCCCCCGAACGAGTCGAGACTAAATAAGCTCGCGAGCAAGTAGACATTTTTCTTTGATTTACCGAGCGGTGCGCTCGGAGGGCGCGCTTCCGATTCAAGCAAAGCAGGTAAGCCACGGTACGCCAGCGCCGCCAGTAAGCCCAACACACCATAGAACACGAACATCGACTGCAGTGCAGTCTTCATGGAAAGGCCAAGCGTTACTGCAATCAGCGCGGGCACTGCCGCTGCCAGCGATCCGAGCGCGGCCAGCAAAGACCCCACCAAGCTATAGCGTGCGAACACGGCAGTGCGATCGCGATCGGTAACGAGTTGCGAAAGCACCGCGTGTTCGAGCGGCAGAAACACGCTGACATCCCCGCTCGAAGGATTTAGCGTGCCAACGATCGCGATCAGCAGCAATGGCCAGAACTGCGTGACCAGCGCGAATCCCGCGCCGGTTGCCGCCATCAGCAACGTGGCGGCAAGCAGCAGGGTGCGCGAGTGATAACGGTAGGCTCTCAAACCCACAAAGAGCGTGAGCAGGCCGGATCCGAGCAGCGTCGCGGTGGCGATCAAACCGACCTCGATGGGACCGAAACCGAGTTCAAGCAGATAGAGCGGCAACAGCAAGCTCACAAAGCCGTCACCGAAGGCGCGCAGTCCCCGCGCAACCAGAATGCGTTTGATGCTGCCCGATCCCACGCGACTTTCTGGCTCTTTGCTACCGCGTCAGCGCCCCAAAGGCGAAATCATCGAACAACGTCACGCTGTCGGCTTTGGTCCACACGCCGACAGATCCAGCGCCGCCGATGTGGTTGTCGTCCAAAGCGATGTAAGCCTTGCTGTCGAGCAACACGCGAATACTCTGGCCTTGAAACTCGACCCGCAGGGTGTGCCATTGGTTGGCAGCAACGGCCGCGTCGACGTACTTGATCGTCTTGCGGCGCCCGTTCTCGGTGTAATACAGCGACACATTGTTCTCCAGCGCGTTTGCGCGGGCGACGTAGTAGTTGTTGCCGTCACGCCAGCGCCACACGACGCCGCCCGCCTGGTCGCTGCGTCCCGCGAGCGGTCTGAATTTCACTTCCACGAACCCGTCTGCGAGCGACACACCGTTCTTCACACACCACGGAAAGTCGCCCTTGCCCGATTGCTTCAGGACGTTCGGCGCGCTGGGGGCGCTGGCGTCGGACTCGACCGTCCATCGATGAGTACCGCTGCCGGTGACGCCCGCCGTCCAATCCGCGGGCACCGTACCCGGACGATCGGTATCGAAATTCACCGTCGCTGCGCAGACATTGGAGGCAAGTGCAGTTATCGCGATACCAGCCATTATTTTTTCCATCGGTACCTCCTAAATGGAGAGGTCAAGCATTGCTACATCTCACGCCGACGTTTCCCTTTGCGTGTCCGTTGCTGTGCCGCGCGTTTTGCTGCACGAGGTAGTCGGTCGTTCTCGGTTACCCGATAGCGATTGCGTATGTAGTGATAAACCGCGCGCAGACCGGTTGCTTCGCCACCTTCGGGGCGGCCCGGTTTCGCGGTTGGATTCGACGCCATCACGTCCAGATGCACCCACGCGTTTGCGGCCGAGACAAACTCGGATAGGTAAAGCGCCCCGATGATTGAGCCCGCAAACGCATTCGGCGCGACATTGTTGAGGTCTGCGCATTTGCCCTCGATCAACTTCCGATAGGGGCGCCAGATCGGCAATCGCCAGAGCGGATCGCTGAACCTCGCACCGGTTTCTTGCAAGGTCGTTGCGACATCGTCGTTATCGCAAAAAAAGGCCTGCACTTCCGGTCCCAGCGCAATGCGGGCGGCGCCCGTCAACGTGGCGAAGTCGATCAGAAGTTCCGGCGCTTCGCCATCGGCCTCGGCCAGTGCGTCGCACAGAATCAGACGGCCTTCGGCGTCCGTGTTGCCGATCTCCACGGTCTTGCCAGCGCGCGTGCGAATGATGTCGAGCGGTCGGTATGCGTTGCCGGAGATGGAGTTTTCAACCGCTGGCACCAGTACTCGTAGGCGAATCGGAGTGTGACCGGCCATCAGCGCCTTGGCCAGACCGAGCACGATCGCGGCACCTCCCATGTCTTTCTTCATTTCAAGCATGCCCTCGCGCGGCTTGATGTTCAGACCACCGGTGTCGAAGCACACACCCTTTCCGACGAGTGTCACCTTGGGTGCGTTGTCATCGCCCCACGAGAAGTCGAGCAGAGCGGGCGCTCGTGTGCTAGCACGGCCCACGGCGTGGATGGTCGGATAGTTGTGTGCGAGCAGCTCGTCGCCGCGCAGAACCCGCACCGTCGCCCCTGCGTCCTTCGCTAGTTCGACCCCCGCCGCAATCAGTTCATCGGGTCCCATGTCTTCAGTCGGTGTATTGATAAGGTCGCGCGCGAGGAAAACGCCCTGCGAGATTCGATCTACGTCGGATCGGTCGGCGTGCTTGGGCCACACGAGAGATGCGGGCGCGCGCCTCGCTGCCTTGTACCTGCTGAAACCGTAGGAACCTAGCGACCAGCCTAACGCCGCCGCGGTCGCCTGTGCTCCGTCGAAGTCAGAGTCAATTGAGTAGACACCCTCTGGCAACAGCATGGGCAGGGCCGCGAAAGCCCACATGGGTTCATCGTCACCTCGGGCAGCGAGCACACGCGCCGCATCGCCGCCACTCCTGGGCAAGAATGTGAAGGAGCCGGCATCTGCTTTGAAGCCGGTGAGATTCAGCCATTCACGTTGCCTGGGATGAGATTGCACCCAGTGCGTCAGCGCATCTTTGCTTATCGGGGTGATCGGGACGGCGCGCGATGCGTCATCCGTTAAGTACTCTGACATCTGCTTTCCTTTGCACTTTCGGAGGCCATCACCGCCATCGAGTAACGCGGCAAACGCGGCGACTGCAGCCGACATCTTTGTCGAGCTTATTACTGGATTGTGATAATGTCTACAAAATTAGAGGCCGACCCTGGCGGTATTCTTGGTGACCAGTTGACAGGTGTTGATGCCAACTCTTTCTACACTGCTCCTGACGCGCACCGATGTAGAAGCGCTACTGACACCCGATCTATGCCGCGCGGCCGTTGAGCAGGCATTCCAGGCATACGGACGCGGCGAAGCGCCGCCACCCGCTCTGCTTGGCGTACCGGGAGTTGGTGGCGGCTTTCACATTAAAGGTGGGCTTTTGCGGCGGAATCAACACTACTTCGCAGCGAAGGTGAACGGCAATTTCGCAGGGAACGTGGCGCACGGCCTTGCGCGCATTCAGGGAGTCGTTGTACTCGCGGACGCAGATACCGGGGTTCCGCTCGCGCTGCTCGACTCGGCATCGATCACCACGTTGCGCACAGCAGCAGCGACGGCAGTCGCAGCACAGCACCTGGCGAATGCTGATGCTTCGGTATTGACGCTTTGCGGTTGTGGGGTACAAGGCCGCGCTCACCTCATTGCGCTGGCGCGCGTGCGACCGATCCGCCGGGTTTTCGCGTTCGACATCGACTCCGAGCGCGCGCACCGGTTCGCAAAATCAATTACTGCGGAGTTAGGAATCGCCGCGGAAGCAGTGGCTGACTTGCGCACCGCGGCGCGCGCGAGCGCGATCGTGGTGACGTGCACACCATCGCCGACGCCGCTGCTTTTCGAGGAATTTCTCACGGCGGGCGCATTCGTGGCAGCGGTGGGCGCGGATAGCGAAGAGAAGCAGGAGCTCGATTCCGGGCTGCTTGCGTCTGTGAAGCTGGTGACGGATGTGACGGCTCAATGCGCGGCGATTGGGGATCTTCACCATGCCATCAGGGCGAGCACTCTTTCGGCCGCGGACGTGCATGCAGAGCTTGGCGAGATCACAGCGGGACGGAAACCCGGACGCCGTTCGCTCGACGAAATCTTCGTCTTTGACAGCACGGGCATGGCGCTGCAGGACGTAGCGGCTGCCGCCGTGACTTACGAAAGCGCGTTGCAAATGGGCCGCGGCGCAAGGGTCAACCTCTCCGAATAAATGCACCAAAGTAAGAGAGTCGATGCCAGTCTTCGGCGCGACCTGGCGAACGCAAGACCAACGATGATCAAACTTGATTGGAGGTAACCAAGTCATGTCGGCAGTCGAACAGGACGCACTCAAACGCCGGGGCGTTGGCCTTTGAAGCAGCTCGATGAAGTGAGCCCCGCCTGCTTTCGGAATATCCAGGATGGATGGTGGAACGGCTAGGCGAATACCGGCGCAAGCAGATTAGCGAGAGTCAGATCGCGCGCGGCGCTTCGACCTGAGCGCGACGACTTACGTGCGGACGCACGACGCGACTATCACGCCGCGGTACTGGTCGACCGCAACAGCCCTGCTGCGCGCAACTCCGAGTGCAGCGCCGCGGGGCTGAACTCCAAGCCATTGGGCCAACACAATGCACCCATGTCTAGGAAAAATCGGCGAAATTCAGACTGCCCCCTTAGACCCCGCGTGAGCACAGTATCCGCTCGCAATTTCGGTTCAAGATTCACCACACCCTCGGTGCCGTCGGAAAATGTCAATCTGACGGAGTAGTCCCCTTCGGCAATAGCGCGAACGATCTTGATCATTGGTCTGCCCCGGCGATTCTATTCAAGGGCTCCAGCGCGCGAGCCAGTTCCCAATTGACGCGCAGCTCGTCGCGGTGCTCACTTGACCACTCCTTGACGAGTCGAGCCGCCCTGATTGGCAAATGCCCTTCGATGATTTCTCCGGTCTCACGCATTTGCAACCGGCCGGTGGATGTCGGTCTTCTGCGTGTGATGCCGAGAGCGACGCATGCCGCGCGTTCGTCTCAAATGCTGCAATAGCTCCTTCTTCAAGGCGCCAC
>JBDTQZ010000056.1:0-7615 GCA_039931935.1 Burkholderiaceae bacterium
AGCAGGGCGGCGCTAGGAATTGGTTGCTTCCGCTAGCGACCACCGCGGATGCACAGAGAACGCAAGCGGTGTCTCATCAATCGCAGACTGACGCGTGCGCTTCAGCTTTGCCAATCCTGCCAACGCAATCATCGCGCCGTTGTCGGTACACAAGTCAGTGGGCGGAAAAAATACCTGGCCCCCGCGCTCCGACACTTCCATTTGCAAGCGCTCTCGCAATTGCTCGTTGGCGCCGACGCCACCAGCAACTACCAGCGTACGGAGGCCACTCTGATCGAGCGCGCGCAGCGTCTTGGCGGCCAATACGTCGACGACAGCTTCAACAAACTCGCGCGCGATATCGGCGCGCGCTTGTTCGCACACATTGCCCGGGCCGGCGCGGCGTACTGCGGTCAGGACGGCGGTCTTTAGTCCGCTAAAGCTGAAGTTCAGATCACCGCTGCCAATCATCGGGCGTGGCAAAGTGGTCGCGCCGGCGTCACCGAACTCGGCCAGGCGCGATACCGCCGGCCCTCCGGGATACCCAAGTCCGAGCAGTTGCGCGGTCTTGTCGAAAGCCTCACCGGCGGCGTCATCGAGCGTTTCGCCCAACAACCAGTAGTCGCCCCAGCCGCCAACGTGCAGCAGCTGAGTGTGCCCGCCGGATACCAGCAGCGCAATAAACGGAAAGGTGGGTGCCGGCTGCGACAGCAACGGCGAGAGCAAATGACCTTCCATGTGATGAACTTGATAAACTGGCCGCTCGAGCGCGTAACCCAAGGCGTGTCCAATGCTCGTACCAACCAGAAGCGCGCCAGCCAATCCGGGCCCGGCCGTGACCGCAATCGCGTCGATCTCGGCCGCCTCGCACTTCGCGGCCACTAGGACACGATCCAGTAGCGGCAGAACGCGGCGAATGTGGTCGCGCGATGCCAGTTCCGGTACGACCCCACCGTAGACGACGTGCATGTCCACTTGAGAGTGCAGTTGTTGCGCGAGCAGGCCGCGTTCGCTATCGAGGAGCGCAAGCCCCGTCTCGTCGCACGAAGTTTCGATTCCGAGGATCAGCATTCAGCCAGTGTAAGCAGGTCTCCTTGCGGGTTGTGGTGCGTACGGATTGTCGGATAGAATGTTGGGCTTTCCGGACTGCGCGACCGTCCGGTCATTCCGAGGACTTGAATTTAACGATGCCTACCATTCGCCTTAAAGAAAACGAGCCGTTCGAAGTGGCGTTACGCCGCTTCAAGCGCACGATCGAGAAAAGCGGCTTGTTGACAGAATTGCGGGCACGTGAGTTCTATGAAAAGCCGACAGCAGAGCGCAAGCGCAGGCGTTCCGCCGCCATCAAACGTCACTTCAAGCGTCTACGCGGGCAGATGTTGCCCAAGAAACTTTACTAACCGCTCCACTGAGCGGCACACTGCAAAGCGCGCCAAGGCGCGCTTTTGTTTTTGGAGACTGAATGTCGACGTCTTTAAAAGAGCGAATCATTGAAGACATGAAGAGCGCCATGCGCGCAAAGCAGAGCGACCGCCTGGGCGCAATTCGTTTGCTGCTAGCGGCGATCAAACAGAAAGAGGTCGACGAGCGCGTCACGGTGGATGACGCTGCCGTGCTCGGCATCATCGAGAAGATGATTAAGCAGCGCAATGACTCCATCGAGCAATTTGAAAAAGCCGCCCGCATGGAATTGGCGGACAAGGAGCGTGCCGAGAAGTTGTTGCTCGCCGCCTATCTACCGCAGCAACTCTCGGACGCCGAACTTGCCGCCGAGATCGATGTTGCACTCACCGAATCCGGTGCCACCGGCCCGCAGGCGATGGGCAAGGTGATGGCGTTACTGAAGCCCCGACTTGCCGGACGGGCGGATCTCGGCAAGGTGTCGGCGCTTGTCAAGCAACGGCTCTCCCTCTAGCCACTGTCGGAGCCGCAAACGAATCGTCACGCAGCCTCGCGGATCAACTGGCTGAGCCGTTTCCGCACTTGGATGTACTCGTGATCGGACGCTTCCGCATCCAGCAAATCGACGAAGTCTTCGGCCTTGGCCAGCTCTTCTCGCAGCCATTCGACAAAATGCCGTGCAAGTCGAGGATCGAAATGCGTGCCGGCGGCGGTTTCAATGGTGTGTAAGGCGGCTCGCGGTGATTGGCCAGGCCGCCATGGCCGCTCGTGCGTCAGGGAGTCGAGGGCGTCGCACAGTGCAACAACGCGGGCTTCAATCGGGATGTCTTCGCCCGCGAGGTGTTCAGGCCCGCCACCATCCCAGCGTTCATGGTGAAAGCGAACAACCGGCACACACGCCTGAAGCAGGTCTAACCGTGAGTTCGTCAAGAGGTCCGCGCCGAACCTTGCGTGCTCTGCGGCGATGCTGCGTTCGCGTTCCGACAGGTTTCGGCGCTTTGTCAGTAACTCGCTCGAAACAGCGATGCTTCCAATGTCGAGCAGCTTTGCTGCCAATTGAATCTGTTCGGTTCTCTTGGAGGACCATCCCAATGACGACGTGAAGAGTTCCGTCAAACGGCCGAGTCGAAAAATCCGGGCATGGTCGTAGCCCGCTCGCAGCGACTGGTTGATCGCAATGTCCAGAAGGCCGGAAATCCGCTTTTGAATCTCTCGACCGACCCTGTTAAGTCGGGCCGCACCCTCTATCTCCTCTGGCCATGGTTGTCCTCTCAAGAGTTCGCGAACTTCCTCCGCCTTCTGCTTTCTCGTAAATTCGAGTAACCGCTGCTGCATTGCTAGAGCTTCATCGAAATGACCGGTCGCTTCGTAGGTTCGAATGATCGCGTCAAGCGCAATCCAGTAAGAGCTGGGACCATCAGTGTCGTCGACGATTTGCTCCATGGCCTCCTTATCGCCTGTACCGGCGGCAAACCTCGAAATGGCTTCAGCAAGGGCTGCAAACTCTCTCGCCGTTGCAATTCCAGAGTCCTCCGCGATCGCGCGCGCGCGGCGTGCGTGCTCAAGCGCTTCCTCGGTGCGATCGACTTGAATTAGCAACTGGCAGCGCGTCAGCGCACCTTGAACGACGTAGGACTTTTCATCCGCGTTACGAGGCTCACCGCACCAGTTCCTCGTTGCGCGCTCGGCGAAGGCGATAGCCTGATCGATCTCACCCAGCCGCATCGCGGCCACCGCCGCGTTGTCAAGAACCATCCACGCCGAAAGGCAATCCCCATTGCTTTCGAAAAAGGCTGCTGCCCGCTCAAAAAGCGCAAGCGCTTCATACTGCAGGCCGGCGTCGTTGTAAGTATTTCCGAGACTGTTCAGGAACTTTGCTTCCCCGTCAGCCGCACCTGCTTCGCGTGCGATCTCGATCGCCGAGACAAGCTCGCGAGCCGATCCACTGAAGTCGAAGGCAAGCTTAAGCGCGATACCGTGACGCGCTCGGGCGACCATTTCAAGATTCCGGTGCTTCCCGCGCACCGCGGCGTTCACCGCTCTTGCCGCCGACTCAATCGAAGGCTGGGTCTGCCCATCCAGGTAAAAGTAACGCGAGATCAGTGTCAGCGTCTCGGCGTGTTCGGGCGGGAAGCAGTCGGGTGGCAATAGCTCGACCGCCTCCCAAGCCTTTGCCATGAACGCGGCGGTCGCGTTGGTCGGAAATTCCTTCTGCTTTAGAACTTCGTCCCGCAGAGCGCGCAGTTGCTCCGACGGATCCTCATTCCATTGCAGAGGGATAGCTGAGTGAGCCGTTTCTAATTCCACCAGCAGTTCCAGGTTATGTAGTTGCGCCCGTATCGATGGAAGCTTACGTTGCAACGGACGCCCGATTCCAGGTTTCGGCCTCAAGGGATAACGTGGTCCCTGTCGCGCTTACTGAGCTGCTGCATGAAAGCCGCACCGTTGCGTACACTTTCGGCGAGCCATGATCCCGCAAAGTTTTATCCAGGACCTGCTTTCGCGTGTCGACATCGTCGAAGTCGTCGGCCGCTATGTTCAGCTTAAAAAGGGCGGGCAGAATTACGTCGGGCTGTGTGCATTTCATTCCGAAAAATCGCCATCGTTCACTGTAAGTCCATCGAAGCAGTTTTTTCACTGCTTCGGCTGCGGCGCGCATGGCAGCGCAATCGGTTTCTTGATGGAGCACCGCGGACAAGGGTATGTCGACGCGATCCGTGATCTGGCCCAGGTTGCCGGCATGCAGGTTCCGGAAACCGAGCGTGCGGCTGACTCGCATTCGAAAACGCGCGCGCTGACGGAGGTCTTGTCGCGCGCGACTGACTTTTATAGGACTCAGCTCAAAGACAGCCCGACTGCGATCGACTATTTGAAGCGACGCGGTGTTACGGGGCAAACCGCCGCGCGATTCGCATTGGGATACGCGCCTGATGCATGGCAGCCGCTGCGCGCCGCCTTCGACAATTACGACGATCCGCAGATGGTCGAAGCAGGCCTGGTGATTTCTGATGAAGGTAAGCGCTACGACCGATTTCGTGGCCGCGTGATGTTTCCGATTCGCAACGCACGGGGGCAGGTGATCGGCTTTGGCGCGCGCATTCTCGATGCCGGTGAGCCGAAATATCTGAATTCGCCGGAGACGCCGATCTTTCGCAAGGGGCACGAGCTGTACGGGCTGCACGAGGCGCGAGACGCGATTCGCAAAAGCGGTCGCGCGATCGTGGCGGAGGGATACATGGATGTCATCCGACTCGCGCAGGCGGGCTTCGATGAATCCGTGGCAGCGCTCGGCACTGCCATCACGAGCGCACACGTGAGCGCGCTGTTCAAAGCGGCCGATCACGTGGTTTTCGCTTTCGACGGCGACGCTGCTGGACGCAAGGCAGCACGGCGCGCTCTTGAAGCCGCATTGCCGGTAATCGCCGACACCAAGCGCGCAAGCTTTGTCTCTCTGCCGGAAGGCCAGGATCCGGACAGTCTGATCGGCGATCAGGGTCGGGCCGGTTTTGAATCTGCACTAAGTGAGGCGCTACCGTTGTCCGAGTTTTTCATCCAGACCTTGACCGGCAGTGGTGACGGGCGACCGACGAGCGCGGAAGACCGCGCAGCACTGCTGGGCGCCGCCAAGCCGTTACTGTTGTCGATGGCGCCGGGTGCAATGCGGCTTCAGCTGGTGCGGGAGTTGGCGGACGCTGCGCGCACGTCGCACGATGCCGTCGAAGCGCTGTACGGGCTGCGTAGGGCGCCCAAGCTGCGCTTCGCTGCGGCTGAGCGTCATACGCCGAGGGTGGAGGTGAGCGATCTGAAGCTGGGCGTCCTGCAACAGCTGCTCGCGCATCCGATGCTTGCCCGAGAGTTCAATCAGGATGTGATCGACGAGCATTTGCATGGCGACAACAGAATCGACCGGGAGATCGCCGAAGTTTGGCGCGCCTCGACAGCGACCACGGCCTCGGAGGCGGCGGTCCTCAGTCACGGTGCCTTGCTCGAATTGTTGGCTGAGAGCGAATACGCCGATGAGTACCGCGCGATCGCGGCGCAGGAAATGGAGATCGAAACAGGGGTTGAAGTGGCCCGCCAGATCGTGGCCGAGGCCTTCGCAAAGTTGAAGCTGCGTCGCTTCGAGCGAGACCGGGCCGAGCGGCTGGCCGACTACGAGCGGGATCCGTCCCCGCAGCGCTTGGACGCTTACCGCGCGGCTGACCTGGCCTACACGCGAGCGCGCGAGCCGGCTGAGCCACAGGTAGCCAGTCGATGAGAGGCGTCGGCGCAAGCCCCCGGCGGCATTGAACTTTTTGCCGCAAAAACCACCAAATCGTGGTAAATTTAACGGTTTTCGACGCTCACCATCGTCAACAGACGGCAAGTGAGCTCGAGCGCCCAGGAGATCGCGAATGATCGGTGGCGCGGATAATTTTGCAGCGACGGTGTGCGCAATTACCGGAACGCGATCTTCGGATCAGGCGTTGGGTTATTTGGTCTCATGCGAGATCTCATGCGCAAGCGCGTCGGAAAGATCGGCCTCATTCTGCGTGAGTAGAAGCGCGGCTTGGTTGAGAAGGCTCATTTGAACCCAATGATGTGTTTGTCGACTGCGCAGCCGGCGGCTGAATCGCCTGCGAGCGCGCTCGGCATTGACGAACCGATTGGACGCGCGGCGCATTCCGATCGAAACAGGTGACGCGATGGCATTGAGAAAACAGGAAGTGAGAAAAGTCGAAGCGAAGGCAAAGCCTTCTCGTGCATTGGCCTACAACGAGCACGGCAAGGTTGCGAAAAGCGCGATGAGAAAACTCGAGGCAACCTTGCTGTCCTCGACTGCGAAATCGTCGGGCGGACGCTCTGCCGCGCAGGACACTAATGGAGCGACTAATGTCGCCCCGCCCGCAGAGGGGGCAGCCGTAGTCCGTGGCCGCCCTGGCCGCAAGCCCAAGCAAAGCGCCGAACAACTGCTCAATGGAGGCGCTGATGCGGTGCCTGAAGCAGTCGATGCCGGCGACGATCCGAGTGTGCAGATCGTCGAAAAGATGAGCGCGACCAAGCTGCGCGCCAAGGATCGTCGGGCCAAAGAAAAGGCGCTGAAGGAAGCACTCGAGCGCAGCTACCACGGGACCGAAGAGGACCTCGAAACCCGCCGCAACAAGTTGAAGGCGCTGATCAAGCTCGGCAAAGAGCGTGGGTTTTTGACGTACGCCGAGATCAACGATCACCTGCCCGACGCACTGGTCGACGCCGAGGCAATCGACGCGATCATCAGCACGTTCAGCGATATGGGACTGCAGGTCTTCGACCAGGCGCCCGATGCCGAGACGGTATTGATGAGCGAGAACGTTCCAGCGGCCACGCCCGACGATGCCGCTGAGGAAGAAGTCGAGGCCGCGCTATCCACCGTCGATGCCGAATTTGGCCGCACTACTGATCCGGTGCGCATGTATATGCGCGAGATGGGTTCGGTAGAGCTGCTGACGCGCGAAGGCGAAATTGAAATCGCTAAGCGCATCGAAGACGGTTTGAAGCACATGGTGATGGCGATTTCCGCGTGCCCGACAACGATTGCCGAAATCCTCGCCTACGGTGAGCGCATTCGAGGAACCGAAATTCCGATTGACGAGGTGGTCGATGGATTGATGGATCCGCTGGCCGAGGACTTTCCGACCGCCGGTGGGGACGAAGAGGACGAAGAGGGCGAAGAGACGACCGATATCGGTGCGTCGGGCATGACGGCTGGTCAGTTGGACGAGCTGAAGGTGCGTGCGCTCGACAAGTTCGACCATGTCACGAAACTGTTCGACAAGATGCGCGTGTCGTTCGAGAAGGAAGGCTACAAGTCCCTCGGCTATCTGAAGTCACAGCAGAAAATTCTCGACGAACTGATGAGCCTGCGCTTTACCGCGAAGATGGTCGAGCGGCTATCGGACACTTTGCGCCGTCAAGTCGACGAAGTGCGTTCGATCGAAAAACAGATTTACGAGATCACGGTCAACAAGTGCGGCATGCCGCGCACACATTTCCTGAAAACGTTTCCTGGCAACGAAACCAACATGCGTTGGGCCGGTCGCGAAGCCGACTCGGAGCAGGCATACGCGGAAATGCTGCGCCGTAATCTGCCGTCGGTCCAGGAGCTGCAGGGCAAGCTGGGGGCGCTGCAGAAGCGTGTCGTATTGCCGCTGAAGGATCTGCGCGAGGTCTACAAGCAGATGGCCACCGGCGAAGCGAAGGCGCGCAAGGCCAAGCG
>JBDTQZ010000057.1:0-7607 GCA_039931935.1 Burkholderiaceae bacterium
CCATCTTTCGCCAGAAGGACCGTATAGCCCTGCCGCTCGAGTAACCGCTGAGTGACTCTGCGCACCGTCAACGAATCGTCGACCACCATGACCGTTGGCACCGTTGACGTCGACAGCTCCGTTACATGGTCGATTCGCTTTTGCGCCGCTTTGGCCTCGTCGCGCGCGTCGGGCGCCACGTCGAAGACCGCAGGAGGTTCCGGCGCGCGCGTAATTAACTGCACCGGGTTGATGATCAATACGATCTCGCCGTTACCCAGAATCGTCGCGCCCAGGATGCCGGCCATGCGTGCCACCTGTACACCGACGTTCTTGACCACGACCTCTTGATTGCTCGACACCTCATCCACTGCGATCGCCAGCCGGTCGTCACCCGAGCGCAGCAGCACCACCGGAGTTTGCCGCGCCAGATGCGGCGTTGTTTCTTCGCCGAGCAACTGGGTCAGCGGCCGCAGGACGACCGAACCGACCGGCGGAATTTCGATGATTCCATCGGTAAGCGCAGCCAGCAAGACCGCCGGCCGATAGCGCCGTACCTGCTCGACCATGCCAGCGGGAATCGCGTAGCGCCGCCCACCAATGCCAACCAGCACCACCTGCGCGACCGCTAGTGTCATCGGCAGATAGAGCGTGAACCGTGTCCCGCGTCCGCTTTCGCTCGAGATCGAGATCCGTCCGCCGAACGACGCCAGCTCGGCGCGCACCACGTCCATACCGACACCGCGACCCGCCAGCTCGGTCACTTCGGTCGCCGTCGTAAAGCCCGGCTGGAAAATCAACTCCATCAGCTCGCGATCACTCAATATCTGATCCGGCGTGATCAATTCCCGCTCGACGGCGCGCGCCTGAATCCGATCCAGGTGCAGACCTCCGCCGTCGTCATTGATGACGACAATAATTTCGTTGCCCTCTTGCCGCACGTCGAGTGTTAGCTCTCCCGTCTCGGGTTTGCCTGCAGCGCGGCGCTCGGCCGGTACCTCCAGTCCGTGCACGATCGCATTGCGAATCAGGTGCTCAAACGGTCCAGCCATTTTTTCGAGCACGCCACGGTCAAGCTCGGTCGCAGCGCCGCGAATATCGAGATTGACGCGCTTATCGAGCTCCTTCGCAACCTGCCGCGCAACGCGATACAAACGTTCGGACACGTTCGAAAATGGCACCAGCCGCACACGCATCAGCTGCTGCTGCAGATCGCGTGTCAGGCGCGACTGCGAGGTCAGATCGGTGTCCGCGCTTTGCAGGCCCTTCAACATATTGCTCTGGACCATCGCGACGTCTTCGACCGACTCGGCAAGCATGCGTGTCAGTTCCTGCAGGCGCGTGTAGCGATCGAACTCGAGCGGATCAAAATCCGCCGATTCCCGCGATAGCTTGTCGCCGCGCGCCTGGATCTGAGCGTCGGCCTGGATCTCGACTTCCCGCAGCTGCGCACGCAGCCGCGAAATGTTTTCGGTCAAGTCGGTCAATGACCCCTTGATCGTTCCGACCTCGTTTTCGAGCTTCGAGCGCGCGATCGAGACCTCGCCCGCCTGATCGACCAGCTTGTCGAGCACATCGGAACGCACGCGAATGAAAGTCACGGCCTGTTGCGCCCCGGGCGCTGCGGCAGTCATCGTCGCGCTGACTTCGCCGCCAATGGCCGACAGTGGAGAAACCACCGCCGATCTCTGGGGGTCGCCACGGATTTCAGCCTTGCTATCGGCACGTGCGGCAGCGATATCGATCACCGGCGCGCGATGGGGCCCGCCCTTGCTCGCTGTTGTCGCGGCAACCGGTGCAGCAGCGGCGGGCTGAACACCCGCAGCCGCAGGATTTTGCAGCTCGTCGTACAGCGCCATCGCGTGGTCGTACTGCGAGTGCAGATCGTCGATGATCACCGGCGGCACGTCGGCCAATTGCATCGCCGCTTCAATCCGCGTTTCCATCTCGTGCACGGCCTCACCGAGGCGCATCGCGCCCGCCATCCGCGCACTGCCTTTGACCGTGTGCAGCTTGCGCATCAGGTCGCGCGCCAACTCGCCATCGTTGGGATTGCCCGCAAGTCCGCGCAGGTTCGTTGCCACCGAAGGAAGCAGCTCGGCGGCTTCCGTCAAAAATACTTCCAGCAATTCAGCATCGAGTTCGTCACGCAACCGCGAGGCGGTGGGTTGTTCCGCTTCGGATTCCGTGCCGGACCGATTTGCCTCGGCGTCCGTATCGTTTCTCGCGACGGCCCTGCGCTCGGCAAATGCCGCGTCGCCTTCATCGACGGGCCCCACAGTGACGGTTTCATGCGGCGCGGGATCCTCCGCCACTGCCTCAGCGTCATCGGGGGCGGCCGCGGGTTCGACAATCTCGAACATACTCGGCTCCAGCAACTCATCGTCCAACGACCCATCGGCTTGAACCAGATGCAACGCAGAACTGGTGTTCGCATCTTCGTGCATAGCGCTATGGGCTCGCACGACGGACATCAGATCCTGCAGCGCTCCCGCCTCGAGCGGAGCTTCGTCCGGATAGATGCCCGCGGCAAACTGATGCAACATCCCACGTACACGATCAGTAACGCGCTCGAGCGTGTCGAACTGTGCCGGTGTCAGCGGTACATGCCGCGGACCCAGCATCGTCAGTGTCCGCATCAAATCGTCCAACGGCTCGGCGATCGAGACGACCGGTGCCAACCCGACCGTCTTCGATATTCCCGACAGCGAGTGCGCGCGCCGCATGATGTTCGGTGTCACGCCGCGCGCCGGCTCGTAGCGCCACTCGGCGATATCGTTGGCGAGCACACGAATGCACTCGTCGGCTTCGGTGAGAAAGATCGAGTACAGCCCGTGACTGATCTCGAGAGGTCCAATCCGCTTGATGTCTTCGCTGCCGGATTCTTCCGCGGCACTTGGAACGGCAGCCTCTGGTGCCGCTGCAGACACCTCAGTCGCCGACGGTTCCGGTGAGACTGCAGCGTCCTCGGTGAGGCGCGGCACGTCGCCGGCGCTAATGTCGGCAATCGTCAGTTCAGTATCTTCGTTGTCGCTTTTAGCGGGCAGCGCGTCAATGACCACTGCCGGCGCGCTGCCGTCAGACTTTGGGACGACGGGACTTCCCGGCAACGCGTGTGCGTATTCGAACGCACCGCCTTCGCGTACGGCCTGCGCCGATCGCACCAACGGTATCGGATCAGGCTCCGCCGCAGGGTTGCGCGCGATCTGGCTGATCCAGTCGCGAATCACGCGCTGTGCGCCCTCGGCCAGATCAAGCAGATCATCGCTAGCGGCACGCTCCTGCGCCAGCCACAAGTTGAAACACTGCTCGACCGCCCACGCGCCCTCGCCGACCGTCTTGAAGCCGACCATGCGGCTCGAACCCTTAAGCGTATGAAACGCGCGCCGAACGGTAGTCAGCGTCGCCTGATCATCGCGCGTGGTACGCAGCATCTCGAGCTGCTCGCTAATGCTGTCGAGCACGTCACGCGCTTCCTCGACGAAAATCTGGCGCAGCTCGTTGTCAGCCGCTGCCTCCGATACCGGCATCGGCGCTGTGGGCTTCGGTGTTTCCAGCGCTCCACGCGGCGCCAGTAGTTTCTCGAGCTCGGCCGCGTCTTCGCGCCGGTGTGTTTCTTTCAATTGCTCCAACAACTGCGATGCCCGTGCCGCGTTTTGCTTTAACGGATCGTTGTCGAGCAAGTCGGCTTCGTTGGCAAGTGTGGGCAACAGGCGTTCGAGCTCCTCGATCGCACGCGCGTCGCCGACCACCTGCATAAGCCGCATTGCCTGCGTATGCGCTGCCTCGAGTGTCTTCAGGGCGGCAGACTCGACGTTGTCGCCGCGCCTTGCGGGCAGGCGAATGTCTACCGTACGCGGAGCAATGAAATCATCGTCCGCTGGCGCAGTGACGGTATCGGTCCCCTGTAACTGACCGAGATCGGCACTGAAAATCCCCGTGGCAGGGTCGTAGCGGAACATGCCCCGCGGGCGGTCCGCATCCTGGCCGACGCTTTCAACAAAAAATCCGATCGCACCAAGATTCTGCGCGATGCGGCCGAACGCGTCAGGCTCCGGCGCGACGGTGGCATCCGCGAAACGCGCGATCGACGCCTGCACGTTGCGCAAGGCCGCGACCGGCTCGTCATAGCCGAGCAACGACAACACACCGCACACTTGATCGAACATCGCGGTGGTCGCCGGTAAATCGGTGCGTTCGAGCGGGTTGCGGAAGAAGCGGTCAAGCCGCTGCTCGATATCGCGCAGTGTCGCCTGCGTTTCAGCGACTACGGTGCCCATCGTCAGCCGATCCTGCGCACGCCGCGCGAGCTCGGACATCCACGGGCCGGCTTGCGGCAGCGCTTGGCCGTTGCGCGCCTTCGCGAGCCGGTCGATAACCTGCAGCGCACGTCCCTCGTATTCGGATTCGATCTGCGGCAGCTCATCGACGCCCAGATCGACAAACAATAAAGCCGACGCGACTTCGAGGCCTACGGCCTCGCGCAGGTTCGGCGCCAGCTTGGCGAACTCTTTGGCCACGCGACTGATCGCCTCGATCGTCGCAACCAGTGGTCGCGCATGCAGCTTGTGCGACGTCTCGCGCGCAAGCAAGATTTCATGCTCAAACTTGGCAGTGTCTCCCGCGCCTGCGACGACCTGGCCCCACAGCTGCTTCGCTTGCACCAATGCCTCTTTCAGCGCACGCAACGCGTCGGCGTCAAGCGCTGTCAGGCTGGCGCGCTCGAAGTCGGCGGGAATCAGCGCGTCGAGTCCGTACAAACGCTTGACCTCGGCCACGCGCGCCAATGAACCCTCCGCACGTCCGACGTAGTACAGCGTATCTACCATCAAGCGTTCGGCTACTGCGCCGCCGCCTTCGATCATCCGGCGCAGCTGCAAATTGAGGCGCGCGAGCACACGCTTGAGGTCAACGTCGACTGCGACGGCGCCTGCTTCGAGTGCTTCAAGTAATCCCCGCGTGATCCACCAGAAACTGCGCGCGAGCCCGCGCTGTGGCATGTGCTCTAAGTCAGACAGCGCTTCGCGCATGCGTTTGCGCGGCGCGGCGTCGTCCGAGTTGCGCAGAAAGCCGAGCAGCCCCAACTCAAATCGGGCGCGCCGGTCGCGCAACTGGCGCGGTGTGAAGTTGCGCGCCTCGATTTGATGAAATGCCGGGCGGCGCGACAAGTCCGGAAATACCAGATCCGCCGGGTGAACGCGGCTGGCCTGGTTCAACAGCAGCACGTCGCGGTAGTACGGATACAACTTGATCGGTTGATTCGGTCTGCCCGACAAAAGCCCTTCCAGATAAGCCATCACCGCCGACAGCGCGGTTTCGATCGTGCGTATCGGTGCGGGCGAACACTCTTTCGGATCGGCCTCGAAACGACGCGTCAGATGTTCGATGGTCTCAGTGACCAACGCGACGCCGCGCAAGTCGAGTAACTGCAACGCGCCGTTGGCCTGATGGATTTGATTGCGTGCATTGCGTATCTGGTCGACGTCCTGCTTGTTCGCGACGAACGCCTTCAGACCATTGACCGCGTCGGTCAATGAATTGCGGATTTCATCGATGACCCAGGCCAGCGGCGCGATGTCGGGAGCGGCTCCCACCAACTGATTTGGATCGTGTTTTTCAGCCATGTGGTTATCCGACTCGGAAGCGAGCGACCGACGCTTTCAATTCACGTGCGAGCGTCGCAAGTTGACCGATCGATTGCGCCGCTTGCCGCGTGCCCTGCGACGTCTGCTCGGTCACGGTCAAGATGCGTTCGATCGAATGAGCGACACCGCCTGCGGATTGCGCTTGATCGTTGGTGGCAGACGCGATCTTCTCGACCTGATCGGTCAACTGGCGTGAGACGCGTCCGATATCCGACAGCGCGTTGCCCGCCGCGTCCGACAGCTTCGCGCCTTCGACCACGCCCTGCGTGCTCTTTTCCATAGCTGCGACCGCGTCCTGCGTATCGGTTTGAATTGTGCGCACCAGTGCGCCGATCTGCTTGGCGGCCTCTGCTGAGCGATCGGCCAGGCGCTGCACCTCTTCGGCCACGACTGAGAATCCTCGTCCCGCTTCGCCCGCCGACGCAGCCTGAATCGCAGCGTTCAAGGCCAGCACGTTTGTCTGCTCGGTAATGTCGGTAATCAGCTCGACGATCTCGCCGATCTCCTGCGACGACTCACCCAGCCGCTTGATGCGCTTCGCGGTTTCCTGAATCTGCTCGCGAATCTCGTTCATGCCGCTGATCTGGTTAAACACCGCGCGCTGCCCGCGCTCAGCCGCTTCCAGCGACGCGCGCGCGACTTTGGCGGACTCTCCTGCATTCTTCGAGACGTCGTTAATTTGCGACGCCATCTTCAAGACCTTGTCGCCCGTGTCCTTGATCTCCTGAGATTGCGCCTCAGTCGCTGTCAGCAATCGGGTCGCTATGTCCCGCGCCTGTGTAGAAGCCGTGTTGACCTGCTCGGCCGTGTTGTTGATGCGGCCTACCAGGCCGCGCAATTCTTCAACCGTGTAGTTCACGGAGTCCGCTATGGCGCCCGTAATGTCTTCCGACACGGTTGCCTGCACCGTCAGATTGCCGTCGGCCACTTCTTGCAACTCGTTCATCAGCCGCAAAATCGCAGCCTGATTCACATCATTGGTTTTCTTCGCGTCCTGCTCGAGCCGCTCAGCCTGCATCCGCTGCACGTTGGCCTCGGAGGCACGGTGCCGGGTGTCTTCGAGCAGGACCTTGAAAATCGCAAGGCCCGCGAGCAGCAAGCCGCTGCCGAACACCACCATCAGCATGAAATTCAAAACGCGCGTGCGCTGCGCGGCCGTGTAAAGCCCGCCTAGCTGGCTGACCTGCTGCCGCAGCATTTCGGAGTCGCGCAGGATGCCGAGCTCGGCTTCCTTGGCCTGCACGATCGCCTGAAGGCTTCCAAGTGCGCCCTCGATCGATTTCTGGAATTCGCCGTAGACCTTAAGCAGTTCCTGCAGCCGCGAGCGTGCCTCGGTATCCGTGGCTGGGTTGACACGCAACGCGTCGTTTCCCGACAGGAGTGCTTGCGTCAAATCGCGGAACTGATTGATGTCGCGTCCGAGCGTCAGCGCAACTTCGGCATTCGCCACATTGCCTGCGACCAGCGAATTGGCGCTCTTGCCGAGTCGCTGCGTCAGTGTGACCAGCTGGCCGGCGGTGGCAATTTCGCGCGACGGCGCGCCCACCTGCAGCTTCAGCGCCATGATCTCTTCAGTCAACTGCTGCAGGCGCGGGCTGGCGTCATTGATCTTCTTGATCACATCGCCGAACGCCAGCAGAATTTTCTCGTTGCCCAGAATCACCGACGCTGCGGACTCGCTCGGGCGCCAGTTACTCTGCAGCTTGTCGAGCTGAGGCGTGATCGCGTCGCTGCTGGTCGCAGACAGATCGCGTTTCTGGTCGCCCTTTGTCAATGCTTCGAGATTGTTGGCAATCGCGTCGCGGCTTTCCTGGACTTCGGTAAACGCGGCGCGGTTGCCGCCCACCGCATTCGGCGCGGCCTTCGCCAGCCGCTGCGTGTGCATCAACGTGTCGCCAACGATTTCAATCTGCATGGCACCGTTGGACGCCGCGCGGTTATCGATAAAAAGCACGAGGACAAACAGCAGCAAACAGGTAATGA
>JBDTQZ010000058.1:0-7600 GCA_039931935.1 Burkholderiaceae bacterium
GAACGCGAGCCATCGAGGTTGCGGCTCATCGATGATGTACACCTCGACACGATCGATCAGCGGTAACCGCTTTCCCTTAAGCGCCCTGGCCACTGCACCGGCTTCACCGTCGCCAGCATCGCTGTCAAAAATTTCTTTGCGGTAATGCGGATTACGCTCCAGGACGATGCGTGATGAACGCCGCCAGTCAACAAGCTTGAACGGCCCGGTTCCGACCGGATGCGCCATGATCTGCTCGCCATACATCTCGACGACCTCGCGCGCGACGGCACCGAACAGACCCGCATCCGCAAACGTTTCGACGAAGTGCGGTGCGGTCTCCGCCAGACGAATCTGAAGTGTGTAGCGGTCGAGAGCACGCAGCCCTTCAACTTCAACGTCATACGGAAAGGCGGTTCTTTCCTTCAGCGAACGCTGCCTAAGCTCGTTTAGGCCGAGGATTTTGTATTCCTCGAGTCCCGCGACGATCGGGCTCTTCCAGCGCGGATCGAAAAAGCGCTTCAGCGAATAGACGAAATCCTGCGCGATCAGCTCGCGCCTGGTGCCTTTGAATGCAGGATCGTCCTGAAAAAAAATCCCGCGCCGGATCGGAAACGTGAAGGTGTGGAAATCGGATGAGACCTCGGGTAGCGCGGCCGCGGCGAGCGGCTTGACCTGCACCGGGCGAGCAAGGTAGTCGTAGTAATACAGCGAGTCGAAAATGTGTGACGTGACCGTTCTCGAATACAGGTCACTAATCTGGACCGGATCAAAACCGGTCTCGGCACTGGGAAACGCATAGCGAAATATTTTCTGCGCAGTCGTCTGCGATCGTGCGGCGTGCGGCAACACGGCAGCAGCGCTAATAGCGCTGGTAGTCCGCAAGAAATTTCGTCGGCTCACTGGATTGCTTTCGCCTGCGCCTCGGCGTCGATGTCGATGTACTGCCACCAGTCCGTCCAGTAGGGTGGGCGTCGGTAGCCGTGTAGCCAAGAGTGAGCGATGTCCGTGTAAATCCGGTGTACCCCCCACTTGTACGGGGCGTATGCGATCAGCAGCCGCTTGGCTTGGTCGAACAATTGCAGACGCTCAGGTCCATCTGGTAGCTCGCGCATCTTGTTGTAGATCGCGTCAAACTCTGCGTTCTTGAAGCGCGACAAGTTTTGCCCACCGATGTGGGCGCTTGACCCGCGATCCAGTATAGGTTGTCCGTCGGGTGAATCAGCAGACAGTCCCACGCGCCACATCATGTACTTGCCCGCGCGTGAGTTCTTCAGATTTTCCGGCCATTGCGCGATCCTGAAATCCGTGCGAATGCCGAGTAGTCCCATGTCTTTGCGCACCATCTCCGCAAGCTGCCGATTAGCCTGGCTAGGCTCGGATGAAACTTCCAGTACCAGCGGTTGACCATCCGGCTGGTCGCGCCAACCGTCGCTGTCGCGATCGACATAGCCGTACATGTCTAGCAGCGCCTTTGCGCGCGCCAAGTCGTACTGGCCGTTTTCACTGCGGAACTCTGCATCGAAGCCGATCGTGTTTGGCATTGTCGGCGACTGCGCAGCGATCGCCTGGTTCTTGCGGACTAGTCTTATTTCCTGCCCAGTATTAGTGGCCAGATTGATTGCGCGGCGTAAAGCGACCCTTTCTGGCGTGTAACCCCCGAGCACCGGATGATCCATGTTGTAGACCGACATTGTCAGATCGGAGCCGAGCACCCGATACAGTTGCATACCCTGCCGCTGCAAATTGGGCGCCAGTTTTCCGTTGGGTGCAGCAATGTTGATAAATTCATTGGCGATGCGCTCTATCAGGTCCTGCTGCCTGTTTAGAAACGAAAGCCACCGGGGCTGCTGTTCTTCGATGATGGAAACCTCAACGCGATCGATCATCGGCAAACGCCGTCCTCGAAATCGCTGCAGCAGCGCCTGACCCTCGGCGTCTTCGGCATTGGGTTCTGCGTCGTAAAAAACCTCACGAAAGGTCGGGTTACGCTCGAGCACAATGCGCGACGAACGCCGCCACTCAGCCAAGCGGAACGGCCCGGTACCGATCGGATGCGCCGTAATGTCGTCGCCATACATCTCGATCACTTCACGGGCAACCGCGCCGTACAGATCGCCAAGCGCTAGCAGATGAATGAAGCGTGGCCGAGACTCCTCTAGCTTGAATTGAACTGTGTACCGGTCCAGCGCGCGCAAACCCTCAACTTCGCGCTCGTAGTCGAACGGCTTTCTAGTCTTCAGGGCGTCGTGTCGTAGCGCATTGACTCCGACGATTTTTTCTTCGGACAGCCTTGGATAATTCGGCGACTTCCAGCGCGGATCATAAAAACGCTTGAATGAGTAGACGTAATCTTGTGCAGTGAGCTCCCGCCTTTTGCCTCTGAAGGCAGGGTCGTCCTGAAAGTAGATGCCCGGCGTAAGTTTCACCGTCCACACCCGAAAGTCGGGCGAAACTTCAGGCATCGCCGCGGCAGTGTTCGGCTTGATCTTGAACGGGCGCGCCAAATGATCGTATCGATACAGCGCGTCGAAAATGTGCGGCGTCACTGTGCGTGAGTAAAGATCAGTGATCTGTGCGGGATCGAAACCTGTTTCGGCGATTGGAAACGCGTAACGAAAAACCTTGGCCTGCTGAGCCGTTCCTGCTGCGGGAACGGCGATGAAGACGACTGCCAGTAACGCAGCAAGGCGAGCCCTCATGCAGAAAGCGCCTTCCCCTGTTCTCCCGCGTCAATGTCGACGTACTGCCACCATGTCTGCCAGTACGACGGCCGGCGAAATCCGATCAGCCATGGACGGGCGAGATCGGTCAGGATGCGGTGCACGTGAAATCGGTACGGTGCATACGCAGCCATCAGCCGCTTCGCTTCGAAGAAGAGATGCTCACGTTCGGGTCCGTCGGGGATGATGCTGATGCGCTGATAGATGCGATCGAACTCTGTGTTCTTGAACCGCGCCAGGTTCTGGCCACCAAAGTGAGCGCTCGAGCCTAGGTCGAGTGAGGGACGGCCATCGGGCGACGCTGCGCTTCGCCCAAGATTCCACACCATCAGCTTTCCGGCTCTCGCGTTCTTCAGATTTTCCGGCCACTTCGCTGGAACAAACGCGACGCGGATTCCAAGGGCGTTCATATCCTTGCGGCGCAGGTCGTCGCGTCGCCGCGCACGCTGGTCGGGCGTTGTGGCCCACTGCAGTACCAGTGGCGAACCGTCCGGTTGTTCGCGCCATCCGTCTCCGTCGCGATCAACGTATCCGAACAGCTCAAGCAGAGCGCGCGCCAGCGGCAGGTTGTAGACGCTCTCGCCAGTAAGAAACCTCGAATCGTAGCCAGAGGTGTTGGGCATGAGGGTCGACTGGGCAGGGACCGCCTGTCCGCGCCAGAACAGGCGAATCTCCTGATCGATGTCAATCGCCAAACCAATTGCACGTCGCAGTGCGACCTTCTCCGGCGAGTAGCCGCCAACCACCGGATCTTCCATGTTGAAATAAGTCAGCAGGCCAACGTCGGAGGCGAGCGTTCGATACATTTTGATTTCTTGACGCGCAAGGTTGGGTGCTAGTTTTCCGTTTGGCGCTGCGATATCCATGTAGGCATACGGCAGCAGATACATCAGGTCTTGCTCCTTGTTGAGGAACGACAGCCAGCGCGGCTGCTCCTCCTCGATGATGGTGATTTCAACGCGATCGAGCATCGGCAGCTTGCGGCCCTTGAATTTCTGCAATAGTGCTTGGCCCTCCTGGTCATCCGGGTTCGGCTCTTCGTCGTACACAACATCCCGGTAGGTCGGATTCCGTTCGAGCACGATTTTTGATGACCGCCGCCACTCTGCGAGGCGGAAGGGCCCTGTGCCTATGGGATGCGCCGGAATTTGATCGCCGTAGAGCTCAACGACCTCGCGCGCTACCGCGCCCCACAAATCCGACGTCGCCATGAGCTGGATAAAGCGAGGTTGCGGCTCCTCAAACGCAAACCGCAGCGTGTAGCGATCGAGCGCGCGCAAACCTTCAACCGTCGTTTCGTAATTGAAGGGATTCTTGCCCTTGATGGCCGCATCTCGCACTGCGGACATTCCCACAATCCTGAGTTCGCCCAAGCTGGCCAGCGCAGGCGACTTCCAGCGCGGATCGAAGTAACGCTTGTACGAATACACATAATCTTCGGCAACCAGTTCACGCCGCTTGCCCTTGAATGCCGCGTCGTCCTGAAAATAAATTCCGGGTTTGATGCGCACTGTCCATACGCGGAAATCGTCGGACACCTCCGGCATGCCGTCGGCCGTGTACGGCTTGAGCTTGTACGGGCGCGCCAGATGATCGTAGCGGTACAGCCCTTCGTACAAGTGCGCAGTGACGATGCGTGAGTAAAGATCGCTTAACTGAACGGGATCGAAGCCAGTTTCCGAAACTTCAAACGGATAACGCAGGACTCTTTTGCCGTTCTGGTCTGAGGTTTGCGTCGCCGCAGAAGACGCGAGTGGAATAGCGGCCAGCGCCTTAAGTGCCGATCGACGACCGACCGACGTCATGCGGCGTGTCCGCCCTTAAGATCGTTATCGATGTCGATGTACTTCCACATCGCCCGCATGAACGAGTGCCGCCGGTAGCCGATCACCCACGGATGGAACACGGCGGTTTCGATGCGGTGGCCGACGAACTTGCACGGCATGTAGGCAACGAAGAGCTTCTTCGCTTCCAGGAACAGGGCATCACGCTCGGGCCCGTCAGGCAACACCTTCTGCTGCGCATAAAGCTTGTTATAGGCCGGAAGGTTGAAGCGCGAATGATTGGCTTGGCCTATGTTCGCCGCGTTGCCGAGCGAGAGAAATGTGTCGCCGTCCGGTTGGGCGGCGACCCAACCCACGCGCCACATCATCAGCTTGCCGGCGCGTGAGTTCTTCAGGTTCTCCGGCCACTTCGCCGGCTTGAATGCAATATTGATGTTCACTGCGGTCATGCTCTTCCGCCAAATTTCGTCGCGTTGGCGCGAGAGCTGATCCGGCTCAGTTGCTACCTCGAGCACTAGCGGCTTGCCATCGGGTGTTTCGCGCCAACCGTCGCCATCGCGATCGACGTAGCCGAAAGCATCCAGTAACGCCTTGGCCTGCGCCGGGTTGTATTCGCCCATTTCGCTCTTGAAGTTGGGGTCGTAGCCGTAAGTAAGGGGCGACACCGGCGACTGCGATGGAATCGACTGCCCTTTGCGTACTAGCCTGATCTCGTTTGGCATGTCATACGCGAGACCAATAGCACGGCGCAGCGCAACTTTGTCGGGCGTGTAGCCGCCTACGAGCGGATGCTCCATATTGAACAGCGCCATGTCGACGCTGGCGCGGTAATCGCGGTCCATTTTGATTCCGCGCTTCACCAGGTTCGGAGCAAGCTTACCGTTCGGAACGATCACATTCGCCATGTCGTACGGAATCTCGTCGACCAGATCGTGCTCGGCGTTCAGGAATGCGAGCCAGCGCGGTTGGTTTTCTTCGACGATGTAGACCTCTACGCGATCGATCAGCGGCAGCTTGCGCCCCTTCATTCGTGCAGCCGCTTGGGCGCCGTATTCGTCGGTCGGCTGCTCGGCATAGAAATCCTCGCGATAACCCGGATTCTTCTCGAGCACGATGCGCGACGAGCGGCGCCAGTCGACCAACCGATAGGGCCCGGTGCCGACCGGATTCGCCATCATTTCCTTCTCGTCGTACATCTCGTCCACTTCCCTCGCCACTGCGCCAAGAAGAGAGCTGTTAGCCAGGTAGTGGTGGAAGCGTGGCCCAGGTTCCCCCAGTTTGATTCGCAGCGTGTAGCGGTCCAGCGCCCGCACTCCTTCGACCTCGCGGTCATAGTCGAACTTCGCACCCTTGAGTGCAGCAGCTCGAATCTCGGACATGCCGAGAATTTTCGAGTTTTCAAACAAAGTGACGTTCTGACTCTTGAACTTCGGATGGTAGAAGCGCTTGATCGAGTACACGTAGTCTTGTGCGGTCAGCTCGCGCTTTTGGCCCTTGAACGCCGGGTGATCCTGAAAATAGATGCCGGGGCGGATGCGAACCGTGATCGTCGCGAAGTCGCTGGAAGTCTCCGGCATCGCCTCGGCGGTGTTCAGCACGATCTTCGTCGGCCGCGCGAGGAAGTCATAGGCTAAAGGCGCATCGAAGATGTTGCCGTTGATGCTGCTCGAATAGAAGTCGTTGACCTGAGCTGGATCGAAACCTGTCTCTGCCACGCGAAACGCATAGCGCAGTATTTTCAATCCGCCGCCGCCGTTGGCTGGTTGCGCGGTCGCGCTGATCGATGCGGCTGCAGGCACTGCGGCGAGTGCTTTGGTGAAGTCGCGCCTACTCGTCATCGAGACCCTCCGTATCACGCCGCCTTGTGCTTGAAGCCGGCAACGGCATAATCCGCGCTTCCGCGCTCCCGAAGGCAGTTCGGTTGGCTGCATACATCTTACGCAGACTGTGGCAAATGGTCCCGACTCTGGCCGGGGTCATCCTGTTCGTATTCTTCCTATTCAAGTTCTTCGGCGGCGACCCGGCAGAGATTCTCGGTGGCCTGCTGGCGACGCCGGAGCAGATCGATGCGATACGCCAGCAGCTCGGCCTGAACGATCCCTGGTATGTGCAGCTGTGGATCTTCGTCCAGTCGATTTTCACTTTCAACTGGGGTAACAGCTGGGCCACCGGTGAAGCGATCAGCAACATCTTTCGCACCCGGTTGCCGGCGACGTTGACGGTCATGATTCCGATTCTGATCCTCGACACCGTGCTTGGCATCATTGCGGCGATGGCGGTGGCGTACGTGCGCGGTTCGGTGACGGATCGGGCGATCATGGTGATTACGACCGTGATGCTGTCGATCTCGTTCCTCGTCTACATCATCGTCGGTCAGTGGCTGTTCGGGTTTTACCTTGGATGGTTTCCGGTGCAGGGATGGAGCGATAGCTTCTTCACTAATCTGACCTACTACGCTGTGCTGCCGGTTAGCTTGGCGGTGTTCGTTTCGCTGGCTCCGCAGACGCGTCTGTACCGCAGCTTCTTCCTCGACGAAATCAATCAGGACTACGTGCGCACCGCGCGCGCCAAAGGTGTCAGCGAAAACCGCGTGCTGTTTACGCACGTGCTGCGTAACGCAATGATTCCGGTGCTGACCAACGTGGCGCTTCAGTTACCGGGCGTGTTCATCGGCTCGTTCCTGATCGAGGTTTTTTTCTCGATCCCCGGTCTGGGGCGTGAAATTCTGCTGGCGGTCAACCGGAGCGATTACCCGGTGATCCAGGCGGTGACGATTTATTTGGCGGTGCTGACGATGCTGATCAATCTGACCGCAGACATTCTGTACAAAGTTGTCGACCCGAGAGTCGTACTCAAATGATTCCCGCGGCATGAATTCGATAACGTCAGTCGACTCGATTCGCGTTCCGCCGGAGCCCACGCGATCACGCGGTGTTTGGGTCACTGCGTGGCGGCGCCTGAAGAACGATCGAGTCGGCGTTGTGTCGCTGGTGATCGTCGCGGCTTTTGCGCTGCTGGTATTGCTGTCGTTTCTGGGCATTGTCGCGGGCGACTGGCAGAAGGAAGTGGCCGTGCCCGATGCGCCGCCGACATTCCTTGGGCCGCAAGCGGTGC
>JBDTQZ010000059.1:0-7596 GCA_039931935.1 Burkholderiaceae bacterium
GCTGCGGTTGCTGGACTTCGGTGCGATCGTGCAGATCTTGCCAGGCAAAGATGGCTTGCTGCACATCTCGCAGATCGCCAACGAGCGGGTCAACGCCGTGGCTGACTATCTGAAAGAGGGCCAGGCGGTCAAGGTCAAGGTGATTGAAGCCGATGAAAAGGGACGCGTGCGGCTGTCGATGAAGGCTGTCGGCGGCGACGCCCCCGCTGCGCAACAGCAGCAGTAGTCCATCGAAGAATCCATGGCGCCGCTGTGGCGTCTTGGTTTTCATGAACCGCTTCGCAACCCGCGCACTCGTCCTGCTTGCTGCTGCTGCCTGGATACCGACGCTGCAGGCGCAGGCTCCTATGCCTACCGAATCTGCCGATCCGTATCTGTGGCTCGAAGAAGTCGATGGGGCGCGCGCGCTCGACTTCGCGCGCGCCGCGAGCGCGCGCACGTTGTCCGAGCTGAAGGATCGCCCGGACTTTTCGCAGATTCGCGATGAGGTCCGTGAAGTGCTGGACTCACGCGAGCGGATTGCACAGGTCGCCTTGCATGGCGACCACCTTTACAACTTCTGGCAGGACCGCGCGAATCCACGAGGACTCTGGCGCCGTACGACGTGGGCTGAATATCGAAAGCCGCAGCCGACTTGGGAAACGGTGCTCGACGTTGACGCACTGGCGCGCGACGAAAAGGAGAATTGGGTTTGGAAAAATGCGCAGTGCTTGCCGCCACGCGGTGAGAAGTGCTTGATTAGTCTGTCGCGCGGTGGCGGCGATGCGATCGTGGTACGCGAGTTCGGTCTTGCCAAGCGGCAATTCGTCGATGACGGATTCGTCCTACCTGAAGCGAAGTCCGAGGTTGAGTGGCGCGACCGCGACACGATTTACGTCGGCACCGATTTCGGGCCGGGGAGCCTTACCGATAGTGGCTATCCGCGCATCGTCAAGCGCTGGAGCCGTGGCACGCCACTCGCGCAAGCTGTGACCGTCTTCGAAGGGCAACGAACCGATGTTGGCGTCAGCGCTTGGGTTGACCATGACTTTCGTGATGGCTCAGCCCGAATCAGCGAGGGAATCCGTCGTTCCATAGCGTTCTACAACGACGAGACCTTTGTGCTGCGTGACGGCGTTGCTGTACGGCTTGCTGTGCCGGATGACGCGGCCGCTCACATCGTCGGTCCTTGGCTCATGGTGAGGCTGCGATCCGCATGGAACATTGGTGGCCGGTTGTACGCGGCTGGCGCACTCATTGCGACCAGTGCACAGCAGTTTCTTAACGGCGTGCGCACATTTGAGGTGCTATTCGAGCCCACCGTGCGCACCGCTCTTCAAAACTGGTCGGCTACCCGCAGCGCGGTCGTGCTTGACGTACTCGATAACGTTCGAAGCAGCATATGGATCATGACGCCAGCGGACGGCGGCTGGCGGCGGCAGGAAATTGGGTTGCCGTCGCTGGGAGCGGCTAGCGCGCGGCCAGTGGATCGCTACACGTCCGATCAGGTTTTTGTCACCTACCAGGATTTCTTGACGCCGCCGACGCTATTTGTCGGCGCCGCCGGTAGCCCGATCGAGAAGCTCAAATCGACTCCCGCGTTTTTCGACGCATCGCGAATGACGGTGCAGCAGCTCGAAGCGAAATCAGCAGACGGAACCCGTGTGCCGTACTTTGTCATTGGCGCGAGCGGCGTGCGGAATGCTCCGACGATGCTGTACGGTTACGGCGGTTTCGAAATTGCGATGGAACCGTTTTACAGCGGCGCCCTTGGGCGCGCATGGCTCGCGCGGGGAGGCGTGCTGGTGATAGCGAACATTCGAGGTGGTGGAGAGTTTGGGCCGGCATGGCATCAGGCAGCCTTGAAGGAAAAGCGTCAGAACTCGTTTGACGATTTCATCGCGATTGCCGAGGACATTGCTCGGCGTGGCGTTGCGCAGCCGACACAGGTCGGCATTCGTGGCGGTAGCAACGGCGGATTGTTGGTCGGCGCCGCGTTGACACAGCGCCCCGAACTGTTCGGTGCTGCGGTGGCGCACGTGCCGCTACTGGATATGCAGCGCTACAACAAGTTGTTGGCGGGAGCGAGTTGGATGGCCGAGTACGGCGATCCCGACATTCCGGAACAGTGGGCGTACATCGCCAAGTATTCGCCGTACCAGAACGTACGCAAAGCCGTGCGCTATCCCCCGACTCTGTTTGTGACGTCGACACGCGACGATCGCGTGCACCCGGCGCACGCTCGCAAGATGTTTGCGCGCATGCAAGAGCAGGGTCACGATGTCTGGTATTACGAAAATATCGAAGGCGGCCACGGAGCTGCATCGAATAACGAGCAGCGTGCGCTGATGGCCGCGATCGAATATACGTTTCTGTGGAAACATCTCGGAGGCAAGCAGTGAGCGGGCCCTCGATGCGAGCGATCGAGATCTCGCAGCCCGGCGGTCCGGAGGTGTTGCACGTCACCGAGCGTCCGGTGCCGCTGCCCGCTGCCGGCGAAGTGCTGATTAGAACTCAGGCAGCGGGCGTAAATCGCCCCGATGTCCTGCAGCGCAAGGGAGCGTACGCACCGCCCGCCGGCGCCTCCGATCTACCCGGATTGGAAGTCTCGGGAACGATTGAAAGCGGTGACGTCGAGGACTCCGGTTTCAAGATCGGCGACGAGGTGTGCGCGCTCGTTGCAGGCGGCGGATACGGAGAATTCTGCGTCGCACCCGTGGCGCAATGCCTGCCTAGGCCGCGCGCGCTGTCATTTGCTGAAGCGGCTGGGCTGCCTGAAACGTACTTCACAGTCTGGAGCAACGTATTTGATCGCGCGCGATTGGCGCCCGGCGAGTCGTTGCTGGTGCAGGGCGGCTCGAGCGGAATTGGTGTCGCTGCGATCCAGTTGGCGGCGGCGCTTGGCAACCCGGTCTATGCGACGGCGGGCAGCGATGAGAAATGCCGAGCCTGCGTCGAGCTCGGTGCGAAGCGTGCGATCAACTATCGAACCGAAGATTTCGTCGAGGTGTTGAAGACGGAAACGGCAGGCCGTGGCGTCGATGTGATTCTCGACATGGTTGCCGGCGATTATCTGCCGCGCGAAGTCCAGTCGCTGGCCGATGACGGCCGGTTGGTCTTTATCGCACTGCTCGGCGGTTCAAAGGCGCAGCTCGATCTGAACGCTGTCCTGCGCCGCCGGCTGACGATCACCGGGTCGACGTTGCGGCCGCGCTCGGTTGCGTTCAAGGCCGCGATCGCGAAACGATTGCGCGAAGTCGTCTGGCCGCTGATCGAATCCGGACGCATCAAGCCGGTGTTGTTTCGTACCTTTCCACTGGCCCAGGCGGCTGACGCGCACCGACTGATGGAATCGAGCCAGCACGTCGGCAAGATCGTGCTGACCGTCGGTGCGGACGCGGAGCGCGCACGATGAAGTCGGTTCGTTCGTTGGTCGCTGCCAATTGGAAGATGAATGGTGCGCGCGCCGCCAACGAGGCGTGGTTGAACCAATTTAGCGCGCTCAAGAGCGCACTGGCCTGTGATGTCGTCGTGTGCGCGCCATACGTGTATCTGGACCAGCTCCGGCATGCGCTGGGCCGCGACGAAATTGGAGCGCAAGACGTGTCGCAGTACAAGCCGGGCGCGTACACGGGCGACATTGCTGCCGAAATATTGAAGGACAACGAATGCGGCTGGGTCATCGTCGGCCACTCGGAGAGGCGACAGTGGCACGGCGAAACCGACGCGATCGTCGCGTCCAAAGCGGAGCGAGCACTGCAGGCTGAGCTGCGCCCCATCGTGTGTATCGGCGAAACGCTTCAGCAGCGCGAGACGGAGCAGACGCACGCAGTGTTGAGATCGCAACTGGCGGCAGTCCTCGATCGCATTGGCGTGGAAGGACTGTCGAGCGGAGCGCTGGCGTACGAGCCCGTCTGGGCGATCGGTACCGGCCGTACGGCAACGCCCCACCAGGCGCAGGAAGTGCACGCGGCGTTGCGTGCGCAAATCGGAAGTGCGGCAGATCGCGTAAGAATTTTGTATGGCGGGAGCGTGAAACCGGCGAACGCCGCCGAACTATTCGCCCAGCCTGATATTGATGGTGGCCTGATCGGCGGCGCGTCGCTGGTCGCAGCGGATTTCATTGCGATTTGCGCAGCCGTGCCCAAGTAACATCGGAAAATCGAAAAAGGCATTTGAGAAGGATTTGGTATGGCTTGGTTAACTACGTTGCTAATCGTTGTGCAGGTCATCGCGGCCATTGCCGTCATCGTGCTGGTGTTGCTTCAGCATGGCAAAGGGGCAGACATGGGAGCGGCCTTCGGCGGCGGCGCCTCGGGCAGCTTGTTCGGCGCAACCGGTTCGGCGAACTTCTTGTCGCGCAGTACCGGCGTAGTGGCGACGGTCTTCTTTCTGGCGACTCTGGGCTTGGCGTACACCAGTACGGCAGTCAAGCGTCCAGCGTCGGATACCGGCGGTGTGATGGGAACGGTACCCGCGCCGACCCCCGCGCCGACGCCGAAAGATATTCCGACGCCCAGCGGTCAAGCGCCGCAGAACGCTCCCGCCTTCGCCGTTCCTGTGGTACCCGCGCCAGCTCCGGCTACGACAGATGCGCCTGCGAAGCCGAGCGACGTCCCCAAGTAACCGTGCGAAGCAAGGTGTGCGAAAGTGAATCCCGAGTTCAGTAGAATCTGACGCGTTTTCCACTGCCCACGTGGTGGAATTGGTAGACACACCATCTTGAGGGGGTGGCGGCGAAAGCTGTGGGAGTTCGAGTCTCCCCGTGGGCACCACTAAGCAAGCCATACAGTGATCCTCGAAAACTACCTTCCGATTTTGCTGTTCATAATGGTGGGCCTTGCGATAGGGGCGGCACCATTGTTGCTCGGCGCAGTGCTCGGCCCGCGCAACCCTGATCCGGAAAAGTTGTCTCCCTATGAGTGCGGGTTCGAGGCGTTCGAAGACGCCCGTATGAAGTTCGACGTGCGGTATTACCTGGTCGCGATCCTGTTCATCATTTTTGATCTCGAAATCGCTTTCCTTTTTCCCTGGGGAGTTGTGCTCAGAGATCTCGGCGCGTGGAGCGTGGGCTTCTGGGCGATGATGCTGTTCCTTGCCATTCTCACCGTCGGCTTCATCTACGAGTGGAAGAAGGGCGCGCTGGACTGGGAATGAACGATGGCTCTTGAAGGTCACCTGAACGAAGGCTTTGTAACGACCAGCGTCGACAAGGTGCTGAACTGGTCGAAGACAGGCTCGCTCTGGCCGATGACGTTCGGCCTGGCATGCTGTGCGGTCGAGATGATGCACGCCGGTGCTGCGCGCTACGACCTCGATCGCTTCGGTATTTTCTTCCGGCCGAGTCCACGTCAGTCGGATCTGATGATCGTCGCGGGCACGCTGTGCAACAAGATGGCGCCTGCGTTGCGCAAGGTCTACGACCAGATGGCAGAGCCGCGCTGGGTGATCAGCATGGGGTCGTGCGCCAATGGGGGCGGCTATTACCACTACAGCTACTCGGTGGTGCGTGGTTGCGACCGGATTGTGCCGGTCGATGTCTACGTTCCAGGCTGTCCGCCCACGGCGGAAGCACTGATCTACGGAATCATTCAGTTGCAGAACAAAATTCGTCGCACGAACACCATAGCCCGGTAATGAACCCGCTGGACGAACTGTCCGAACGTTTGAGGTCGGCGCTGGGGGATCGGCTTCAGGGCCTCGTCATCGCGCTCGATGAGGTGACGGTTGTCATCAAGGGGCAGGATCATTTGTCCGTCGCTCGCACTTTGCGCGACGACGCTGCGCTGGCGTTCGAGCAATTGATTGATCTGTGCGGTGTCGATTACTCGTCGTATGGCGAAGGCGCGTGGGACGGGGCGCGTTACGCGGTGGTGATGCATTTGCTGTCGCTTACGCACAACTGGCGCGTGCGAGTGCGCTCGTTCTGCGCTGATGACGAGCTACCGCTGGTGGCGTCGGTCACCGGTGTCTGGGCCGCTGCCAATTGGTTCGAACGCGAAGCATTTGATCTGTACGGAATCGTGTTCGAAGGCCATCCCGATCTGCGGCGGCTGCTGACCGACTATGGATTCGTCGGTCATCCGTTTCGCAAGGACTTTCCGATTTCGGGTTATGTCGAGATGCGGTACGACCCTGAGCAGAAGAGAGTGATCTATCAGCCGGTAACGATCGAGCCTCGCGAGATCGTGCCGCGTGTCATTCGGGAAGAGAACTATGGCCAAGGGCGAGAGTAATGGCCGAAATCAAAAACTACACATTGAACTTCGGACCGCAACACCCCGCAGCACATGGTGTATTGAGACTGGTGCTCGAACTCGACGGAGAAGTCATCGAGCGCGCCGATCCACATATCGGGCTTCTGCATCGCGCCACCGAGAAGCTCGCAGAGACGCGCACGTATCTGCAATCGGTGCCGTATATGGACCGGCTCGACTATGTGTCGATGATGTGCAACGAGCACGCGTACGTGATGGCGATCGAGAAGCTGCTCGGCGTCGACGTGCCGATTCGCGCGCAGTACATCCGCGTCATGTTCGACGAATTGACGCGACTAATGAATCACCTGCTGTGGATTGGTGCGCACGGGCTCGACGTCGGCGCGATGGCGGTGTTCCTGTACGCGTTTCGCGAGCGCGAAGATTTGATGGATATGTACGAAGCCGTATCGGGTGCGCGTATGCACGCGGCCTACTACCGGCCGGGCGGCGTGTATCGCGATTTGCCCGATGCGATGCCGCAGCACAAGAACACCAAATATCGCAGCGAGCACGACATCAGACGCCTCAACGAGAACCGCCAAGGTTCCTTGCTCGACTTCATCGAGGACTTCACGAATCGGTTTCCGGGGCACGTCGATGAATATGAAACATTGCTGACCGACAATCGAATTTGGAAGCAGCGCCTGGTTGGCATTGGTGTCGTGTCGCCCGAACGCGCATTACAGCTCGGCTTCACCGGGCCGATGCTGCGCGGCTCTGGAATCGAATGGGATTTGCGTCGCAAGCAGCCGTACGAGGTGTACGAGAAGCTCGAGTTCGCGATTCCGATCGGCAAGAACGGCGACTGCTATGACCGTTACCTGGTGCGCGTCGCCGAGATGCGTCAGAGCAATTCGATCATCAAGCAGTGCATCGCATGGTTGCGCGCGAATCCCGGCCCTGTGATGACCGACGACCACAAGGTTGCCCCACCGTCGAGAATCGATATGAAGACGGGAATGGAAGACCTGATTCATCACTTCAAGCTGTTCACTGAGGGCTTTCACGTTCCCCCGGGCGAGGTCTACGCCGCGGTCGAACATCCGAAAGGTGAGTTCGGCATCTACTTGATTTCGGACGGAGCCAATAAGCCCTATCGCTTGAAGATCCGTGCCGCCGGCTTTGCGCATCTACAGTCGCTCGACGAGATGGCGCGCGGCCACATGATTGCCGATGCGGTCACAATCATTGGCACGCAGGACATCGTGTTCGGAGAAATTGATCGATGAGCGCCGCCGGGCCGCTCCCAAGGCGCTTGCTCCCCCTCGGGGGGACCGGCGCGCAGCGCCGTAGGGGGCAAACATGAGCGCCGCCGGGCCGCTCCCAAGGCGCTTGCTCCCCCTCGGGGGGACCGGCG
>JBDTQZ010000060.1:0-7593 GCA_039931935.1 Burkholderiaceae bacterium
GCACGCACGCTAGCGCGCGTGGCGCCGCTTATCGAGGCGGCGTCGGCGGTGGAGACGGTCCGCCCGGCGCAACCGGTGGCAAAGGCACTCTCGGATCGCTAACGCGCGGTGTCGATGTGGTTCCACGAGGGCGCGTTGTCGGCGGAGGCGGTGTCGTCGTAGCAGGCGGCGTTAGCGTCGGAGGATTCGAGCGCTGTGGCGACCTCACGTTGACAGCCGGAATGTTGGGAATGGTGATCGGCTCGGCCGGGTCAAGCAGCGCGTTGACCGCCGCCATGTCTTCGTCCCCCAGCGTGCCGGCCGCGGACTTCAATCGCAAGCCTGCCAGCAGGACGTCGTAACGAGCGCGTTTCAAGTCGCGCTGCGTCTGCACCAGTTGGGTGGTTGCGTTCAGGACGTCAAGCTGAATGCGCACGCCGACTTCGTAGCCGAGTTGCGTCGATTCCAGCTGCGTGCGTGCAGAGACTTCCGCCGACTCGAGCGCACTGACTTGTGCCAGCCCGAAATTGACGCCGGTGAATGCATCACGCGCGGCATTCGCTGCCGTGCGGTGCGCTGATTCGAGATCGAAACTCGAGCGTTCCTGCAGCGCGAGCGCTTCGCGCACACGACTTTGAATCAGGCCACCGGTGTAAATGGGCACGTTTAAGACCACGCCGACCGAGCCGCTATTGATGCGCGGATTCGTATCGCTGGCTTGCGTCCCGTTGAACTTGTTGATGTTGTAGCCGCTGACCAGATCGACGGTCGGTTTGTAGGCGTCACGCTGCCGCTGAATCTCGCGCGTTGCGATTTCGTAACCGCTGGCGGCGATCTGCACCGAATAGCTACCGATTTCTGCGGCACGCACCCAGGCGTTGATGTCCTGCGGCAGAGGTGGGTTCAGATTGGGCCGCTCGCGTAGCGGCGCCAACGTATCGGGCTCGCGCGCGATGATCACCTGCAGCTCGCTGCGGCGAACCAGCAAGGCACCCAAGGCGACCTGTTCCTGCGCTGCGATCTGATCGAACCGCGCCTGTGCTTCGTTCGTATCGATGATCGTCTTGGTACCGACTTCAAATTCCCGGCGAGCCTGTTGCAGTTGCTCGCCGGTAGCCTGTTTCGAAGCCACGAGTGCGATCAACTGATCGCGCGCGGCGAGCAGATTGAAGTACGCAATGGCTACTCGCAGCGCGAGGTCTTGTTGCGATTGCGCCAGTTGCGCCTCGCTCTGCACGACCGTCAGCTTGGCCTGATCGAGCGCAGTCCAGTTTTGCGGGCGATACACCGGGACCGTCAGGTCCAAGCCACCGCCGTAGACGCTGTAATTGCTGTTGATGACGGGAATTCCCGGCGTTGATGAGCGGTAGACGTTGTAGTCGTAGCGAGCGCTCGCGCCAAGGTTCGGCAGCAACGCCGCCCGCGCCTGGGGCACCCGCTCCTGTGTCGCCACTTGCAGCGCGCGCGCCGACGCCAGCACGGCATCGTTGGCCAACGCTTCACGATAGAGGCTCAGCAGATCGTTGCGCACGGCGGCGTTAGCAATTGCGGCCGCGGTTTGAGAATCGGTGGGCTGCTGCCTTTGTTGTGCCCAACCATGACTGAGCGGTGCAAACTGCAGAGAAACGATGGTGAGTGCCGCGACGATTTGTCGCAGCCCCTGGCTTGCCCCTGTTCTTTTTCTCATCCACGATTCCATTAGTAGGTCGGCATGGCTGGGTCAACCTGTCGCGCCCATGCATCGACGCCGCCGGTCAGATTGAAAACGTTGGTAAATCCGTGGCGCTCCAAAAACATTGCAACATGCATGCTGCGACCTCCATGGTGACAGATGCATACCGTGTCGCGCGTAGACTCCAATTCGCTCAGACGCTGCGGAATCGTTTGCATCGGAGCGAAGCGCGAGCCTTCTATCCGGCATACGTTGTTTTCCCAAGGGTCGCGCACATCGAGCAATAGTGGCTTTGCACGGTCAGCATCCGCCAGCCACGCCGCCAACTCAGGCGCCGATAGCGGCTTCATCAAAATCTGAAGCCTGACGGGCGGGGCGCATTGCGCAGGGGCCTCACGTAGGTCTCGAATAGATTTAGCACGTCATACCCGTCTTCAGTCGCGCGCGTGATGATTCGCGCCACCATCGCCGGTTCTTCGCCAACGACGGCCGCCAATCGTCCTCCCACCTTCAACTGGTTGGTCAACGCCGGCGTAACGATCGGCAATGAACCGGTGACAACGATTACGTCATAGGATGCGTCCAGCGCTTCGCGACTTCCATCGGCCAGCAGGACGCGCACGTTGTGCACGCCGGCACGACGCAGATTGGATTCCCCGAATGCCTTTAGGCGCGCGTCGATCTCGATCGACACGACATCGTCTGCCTTATGCGCCAGCAGAGCCGCCATATAGCCCGAGCCGGTGCCGATCTCGAGCACGCGCTCGTGTGACTTGATCGCGAGCTCCTGCAGGATGCGTGCTTCCATTTTGGGCGCCCACATGAATTCGCCGCTATCCCACGGATCGATGCGTAGTGGGACCTCCATATCGGCAAACGCGAGCGAACGGTAGGCGGGTGGAACGAACTCTTCGCGCTTGACGATGAACAACAGATCGAGCACCGATGGGTCGAGCACGTCCCAGGTTCGCACCTGCTGCTCGACCATGTTGTAGCGCGCTTTTTCGATATCTAACCCGTGATGCATGGTGGCTTGTCTAGCGTTTAGTGAAAGCGCAGTGCGAAAGTTTATCAGCGGCTCACCGCTGTGCCATGCAGTTCACGCTGCAGTATCTGCGGTCCATCGCATCAAAAGGCCGTGTGGCAAGCTACGAGCAACAAGTCACCGATGAAATCGACCATTCCGAACGTGTTAACGATTGCCGGCGTCGATCCGTCCGGAGGGGCAGGCATCGTCGCCGACGTTAAGGCGATCAGCGCGCAGCGGGCCTATGCGTGCGCGGTGGTAGCGGCGTTGACCGCGCAGAATACGCACGGGGTGATGGACGTGCTGGCGATCGATCCCACGTTTGTCCGCTACCAGCTGGACACTTTGTACGCCGATGTCCGGATCGATGCGCTGAAGATCGGAATGATCGGCCAGCGCGTCGTAATCGAGGCGGTCGCCGATCGGATCGCCGCGCAACACACACCGCATCGAGTGCTTGACCCCGTGATGGTTGCCAAGAGCGGTGACACGCTGCTCGAGAAAGCCGCCGTCGGCGCGTTGCGCGAAACTCTGCTGCCGCTGGCAACGATCATCACGCCGAACCTGCCCGAAGCCGGCGTGCTACTCGAAGCTCGTTCGGTCGAGACGATCAAGGAAATGTATCGCGTTGCCGAGCGGCTGCGTGAGCTGATGCCTCATAGCGGCGCACGATGGGTCTATCTGAAGGGCGGACACCTACCTGGCGACGATGCGTTCGACCTGCTAACCGACGGTGACCGCATGATCGAACTGAACGAACCACGGGTCGCAACGAAGAACACTCATGGCACCGGGTGCACTCTGTCGGCAGCGCTTGCGGCGTTGTTGCCGCAAACCGGCGATGTGCCGGAAGCGGCACGCCGAGCGAAGGCATATCTGACCGAAGCGCTGCGGCGCGCCGATCGACTTTCGGTCGGCTCGGGCCACGGACCGGTGCATCACTTCCATGCATTATGGGGGTCGGACGCATGACATAATGCGCGCCCTCGGCGGATTAGCTCAGCCGGTTAGAGCAGCGGAATCATAATCCGTGTGTCCGGGGTTCGAGTCCCTGATCCGCCACCAAGATACTTCTTATGCGCATGTTCTTAAGGCTAGCTTTCTTGCTGATCGGCTTTTCGCTGTTCGGATGCCAGTCGACCAATCGGCTGCCCGACGGCTCGATGGTCGGGATCATGACGACTCAGCAAGTACCAGCGGTGCAGATCGATGGCAAGCCGCAACGGCTGGCGCCCGGCGCGCGCATCGTCGGCGCCAATAATGCGTCGATCACACCTAATCAGGTGCCGCCGAATAGCAAGGTCCGCTATCGGGTCGATGCATCCGGGCAGGTCACCCACGTGTGGCTGCTCCCTCCCGATAGGTAACCGGATCGCATCCGGCTGAGGCGCATTGTCTACGCGCGCTGTCTCGAGCAAACCGTGACCGTGAACAAGAAGCTCTACATCCGCACCTTTGGGTGTCAGATGAACGAGTACGACTCGGACAAGATGGCCGACGTGCTGCGTGCATCCGACGGCCTCGTTGCAACCGACGACCCGGAAGCCGCAGACGTCATTCTGTTCAATACCTGCTCAGTGCGTGAAAAAGCGCAGGAGAAGGTCTTCTCCGACCTCGGTCGAGTCAAGCATCTGAAGCAAAGCAATCCGAATCTGCTGATCGGCGTGGGCGGTTGCGTGGCCAGCCAGGAGGGCGCATCGATCGTAGAGCGCGCTCCGTACGTCGATTTGGTGTTCGGCCCGCAAACGTTGCATCGGTTGCCGGACCTGATTCGCAACCGCCGCGCGACCGGGCGACCACAGATCGATATTTCGTTTCCCGAGATCGAGAAGTTCGATCATCTGCCGCCATCACGGGTCGAGGGTGCGACCGCGTTTGTTTCGATCATGGAAGGGTGCAGCAAGTACTGCAGCTTTTGCGTGGTGCCGTACACGCGCGGCGAAGAAGTTTCGCGTCCACTGGACGACGTGCTGATCGAGGTCGCCGATCTGGCCGAACAGGGCGTCAAGGAAGTGACGCTGCTCGGGCAGAACGTCAACGCGTATCGCGCTCATGGTATCGATAGCGACATCGATTTCGCAGCGTTGCTTGAGTACGTGTGCGAGATACCCGGGATCGAGCGTATTCGCTACACCACCTCGCACCCAAAGGAGTTCACCCAGCGGCTGATCGACGTCTATGCACGGCTGCCGAAGCTAGTCAGCCATGTGCACCTGCCGGTGCAATCGGGCAGCGACCGGGTGCTCGCCGCGATGAAGCGCGGCTACACGGTGCTCGAATACAAGTCGACTGTGCGTCGGTTGCGGCAAGTGCGACCCGACGTTTCGATTTCGTCCGACTTTATCGTCGGATTTCCCGGCGAAAGCGAACAGGATTTCGAACGGACGATGCATCTGATCGAGACGGTCGGGTTTGATGCCAGCTTCAGCTTTGTCTACAGCAAGCGGCCCGGCACACCAGCGGCGGATCTGCCGGATGAAACGCTGCCCGCTACGAAGCTGGCGCGACTGGCTCGGTTACAGGCGGCGATCAACGCGCACGCCCAACGGATCAGTGCCGCGATGATCGGTTCGATCCAGCGCATCCTCGTTGAGGGCCCATCAAGAAAGGCGTCACGGGAACACCCGGACGAGCTGATGGGCCGCACCGAAAACAATCGCATCGTGAATTTTGCCGCCGGACCCCATGCGTTGCGGCTGGTCGGCTCGATGCTCGACGTCCGGATAACCCACGCTTTGTCACACTCGTTGCGCGCGGAACTTTGGCTACCCGAGCCGGCTCTGAGGGTGTGCGACGAACCGCCGTTAGAGGCGACGAAACACCCTCAATGAAGCGGCTGCGCGCGCTACGATCAGCGCCCTTTTGGGTGAGCGATTGCCGGCGATCGCAAGCGCACGGCGCTCCAGTCGAGACCGCAGGGAGACACATGAGTAACGTTCAACGGGTGCACGGGGCGTCGCGCTTCGGCATCGTTTTAGGCGCATCGCTGCTTGCAGCAATGCTGTCGGCGTGCGCGACGATGCAGCCTGCGGCAAGCGATGCGCGCGGTGCGACGCCTGCTCCAGCGGCGTCCGCAATGCCGTCGGCGTCGCCTTCCGCCGCCCCGGCAGCAACGCCAACGCCGCCGGGTGCCCCGAGTACACCGGCTGCGGTGAGCCCTCCTGCGCCGCCGGTTGCCGGAGCACCGCGGCCCTTCGCCGAAGTGATCAAGGACGCGAAGCAAGTTCCCGGTTTTCTACCGATCTGGCAGAAGGACGATCGCACCTGGATCGAGATCTCACCCGAGATGCTGGACAAGCCGTTCTTTCTTTCGATCAACATGAGCCGCGGCATCGGCGAGCGCGGGCTCTTTGCGGGGCTGATGGGGTTCCCCGGGTATTCCACCGGCGGCGAATACGTCGGGCAGTTCCGCAGGGCGGCCGGCAACGTTCAACTGCTTGCGAAAAACACGACGTTCATCGCGCGTGCGGGTTCGCCGGAAGAGCGCTCGGTCAAGAACAGCTTCTCCGACAGCCTGCTCGCTTCAGCGCCGATCGCGAGCGCGCCGCATCCCGAGCGCAAGTCGATTCTGGTGGATGCCAACGCGCTGCTGTTGACCGACATGCCGCGGGCGTCGTATGTGATCGAGCGCGCGTATCGCAACTCGTTTTCGTTCGACGCGCGCAATTCGTTCGTCCAATCGGCCAAGGTGAATGGCGAGCGCACGGTGTTTGACGTCACTGCGCACTATGCGCAGCCGAGAATTCCCGTACCCGCGCCACCGCCACCAACGCCCGGTGCCACCCCGCCGCCGTTCTATCCGCCGCCGGTCGTGCTCGAAGACCCGCGCAGTCTGTTCCTTGGATTCCTGTACACGTTCACCAAGCTGCCTGAAAATCCGATGCGGCCGCGCTTGGCCGACTCGCGCATCGGGCACTTCGGTACCGCAAAGCTCAGTTTCAGCGACGACTCGAAGTTCCTGCCGGTGCACTGGTACGTTCAGCGCTGGCGGATGGAGAAGAAAGACCCGAACGCCGATCTATCGGAGCCGGTCAAGCCAATCACGTTCTATCTCGGCAACGAGATTCCGGAGAAATACCGCGAGCCGATCCGGCAAGGGATCCTCGAGTGGAACAAAGGCTTCGAGCGCATTGGTTTCAAGAACGCGATTGTCGTCAAGCAGCAGCCGGACGATGCCGACTACGACCTCGGCGAGACACAGTACTCGTCTGTGCGCTGGATGGCGACCGCGACGCCGTCTTTCGGCGCGATTGGTCCTTCACACGTGGATCCGCGCACCGGAGAAATCCTGGACGCCGACATTGGCTGGGATGCGAACTTTGTGCGCAATACGCGCGCGATGAAGAGCGAGGGTGTGATTACCTACACGCCGATGTATGACGCCGTTTCCGGCGAACTGAATCCAGCGGCCATCGGCATTGGTCACGGACGTTTTTGCGCACATTTGGAACACGCGGCGCGCGAAGTCGGCTTCGGGCTGGCGCTGCTCGAAGCGCGTGGTGAGCTTGACACGAACGATGCGGAGACGGATCGGCTTATCGACGCGTTCATAAAGGAAGTGACGATGCATGAGGTTGGGCACACGCTCGGCCTGCGCCATAACTTCCGTGCGTCGATCGTTGCGAACCAACAGCAATTGTCCGACAAGGCGTATGCCGAGAAAAACGGATTAACTGGTTCTGTGATGGAGTACCCGCCAGTCAATATCGCGCTAAAGGGTGAAACGCAGGGTGCGTACTTCACACCAACGCTCGGCGCATATGACTACTGGGCGCTCGAGTATGCGTACAAGCCGCTCAGTGCAGAGCAGGAAACTGCGGAGCTGGTGAAAATCGCCGCTCGCGCCAACGATCCCCAACTGGCGTTTGCGACCGACGAAGATGTCGGTGTTGCGATCGACCCGACAGTTAATCAC
>JBDTQZ010000061.1:0-7577 GCA_039931935.1 Burkholderiaceae bacterium
GCATCACCGATGTCGTTGAACACGCGCGCCAGCCCTTGCCACATCGCAACGCTGACGGCATTCAGCTTGCCCGGTGAATCGAGCGTGACGGCGGCGACGCCACCGTCAATCGAAACGTCGACCTGGCCCGCCATCGGCGTCAATCGAGCTTCGCGCCGGAAGCCTGCGTGACCTGTGCCCAACGCTTGATCTCGCTCGCCAGAAACTTGGCGAACTGATCGGGCGACATCGTCGCCGTGTCGGATCCGACGAGCGTAATCGGCTTATGGGGCCATGCCTGGGCGTTAACCGGCGAAGTTGCCATGGCAAGCAGCGCCATCGGGATGGCGAAAAAAACTCTCACGTTGTCTCCTTGACTGTTTGGATCTTGTACAAGGCCCCATCTTCGCGCGGGCCGGCCAGGCACGCCACGCAGGACTTATACCAATCGAGCGACCGCTTGTGCATGCACAACATTGCCTTCGAGAAATCGCTGGTGATATTCCTCGACCTCGGCGAGATCGTACAGATAGTTGACCATCATCCCGAACGATTGGCGAATGCCGTTTTTGGACAGATCGCCGGCCCAGTTGATGCGCTGCAGCCGCGCCCCGTTACCCAGGTGGAATTTCGCGACCGGATCGCCCAGGGGGGTCGGTGACACCCGCAGCAAATAGATCGACGCCAGTGCGAGCAACGCGTCGCGCTGCTTGTTCGACACTGCCAGAGGGTCTGTGTGCTTCTCCTCCCCGTTGAGCTTGTCAAGCGCGGCCTGCAGCTTTGACTCCACCGGTTTCAGCTCTGTTGACTCGACGTTCACTTCGTCCAGCCATCGCGCAAAGCCCGGGATCGGCGACAGTGTGCAAAACGTGCGTATCGATGGAAATTCTGCTTGCAATCGCTCGGCAACGCGCTTGATCAAGAAGTTTCCGAGCGATACGCCGCGCAGGCCCGGCTGGCAATTGCTGATCGAATAAAACGTTGCAACCTTGTATTGCTTCGGTCCGACCGGCTGCGCCGCTTTCTCTATCAGAGGCGCAATTGCTGCGGGAATTTCCGGAACGAGCGCGATCTCGACAAAGATCAGCGGCTCACCGGGCAACTGCGGATGAAAGAACGCGAAGCAGCGGCGATCCGGCTGCAAGCGCCGGCGCAAGTCGTCCCAACCATCGATCGCGTGAACCGCTTCGTGCTGAATGATTTTTTCGAGCAGTTGTGCGGGCGAGTTCCAATCGACCTGCTGCATCTCGAGAAATCCCGGGTTGAACCAGGACGACAGCAGGTGGAAGAAATCGGCTTCGACCGCGGCCAGTTGCGGATGCAGCGGCAACGCGCGCAGCAGTTGCCTGCGCATCTGCACGATCAATGCTGTACCGCCAGGCGCGCGGTTCAATCGACGCAGCAGCTCCTGCCGTGGCGGCTCGGCAACCGAAGTGAGAGTCTTCAGCGTCTGGACCGTCGGCGTCGCTGCATAGTGCTGAGCTGCTTCGAGCACCCGCGCCGGGTCCAATCCGAAGTCCTGATCCAGGTGCTCGAAGAATTTCAGCTGCAATGGCTCCGACAGATGCCGGTATTGCTGAAGCGCGGTAGCGGCCTGCGCCGCACTATTGGCCTCACCTCGCGCCGACAAAAGCCGCCGGCAGGTGCGCAAGAACTCGGCGAGTTCCCACCCGATCGACGACTTCCGCGCAGTGCGTTCCGACATGTCAGGCGGCGCTTCTGTTACGCCGCAGCAGCCCGAAGCACACGACACCGATTACGATCATCGGCACCGATAACCACTGACCGGCTGACAACCCCAGCGGCATGTATCCATACAGCGCTTCGGGCTCGCGAAACACTTCGCCGACGATGCGCAACAGTCCGTAAAAAATGAGAAATAGGCTGCCGATCGTGCCGGGTGCACGCGGCCTGCGCGAGTAGGTCCACAGAATCGCAAACAGCGTCACGCCTTCGAGCAGAAACTGATAGATCTGCGACGGGTGCCGCGCCAACGCGTCGCCGGCTTGCGGAAACACGACCGCCCACGGTAACGAAGGATCGGCCACGCGACCCCACAGTTCGCCATTGATGAAGTTACCGATGCGGCCCGCGCCGAGACCCAGCGGCACCAGCGGCACGACGAAATCGGCAACGCGCAGAAACGACTTGCGGCGCGCACGCGCGAACAGTGCCATCGCAATGATCACTCCGATAATTCCGCCATGCGAAGCCATACCGCCCTTCCAAACTGCGAAGATGTCGAGCGGATTCGCAAGGTAATGCGACAACGGTCCGTAGAACAAAACGTGGCCGAGGCGACCACCGACGATCGTGCCGATCATTCCGTAAAAAAGCAGGTCGTCGACGTCCTGCGACGTCATATCGCGCCACGGATCGCGCGCGCGCAGCTTGCCCAGCACCAGGAAGAGAACGAACCCGATCAGGTACATCAATCCGTACCAGCGGATCGCGAGCGGACCGATCGAGAAAGCGATTGGATCTAGGTTGTGGACGTAGGGCACAGGGGCTCACGCAAGAATGCGTGCCCTATTATTGCCGATCATCCCTGCTTGACTCATCCAACCGCGATCAGCCCTCATGCCAAACAACGAACGCTCGAAGCACGTTACCCAAGGCGTGGCCCGCTCTGCCAACCGCGCAATGTATTACGCGATGGGCTACAAGGACGAAGATTTCGACAAGCCGATGATCGGCGTGGCCAACGGGCATTCGACCATCACCCCGTGCAACGCCGGCCTGCAGCAGCTGGCAGATGCGGCAATAGCGGAGATCCAAAGGTGCGGAGGGAACGCGCAGGTGTTCGGCACTCCGACGGTATCGGACGCGATCAGTATGGGTACCGAAGGCATGAAGTACTCGCTCGTATCGCGCGAAGTCATCGCCGATTCGATTGAGACCTGCGTCCTCGGACAGTGGATGGACGGCGTGCTTGTGATAGGCGGTTGCGACAAGAACATGCCGGGCGGTTTGATGGCAATCGCGCGCTGCAATGTTCCTGCGATCTACGTCTACGGCGGGACCGTAAAGCCAGGTCGTTACAACGGCAAGGATCTAACGATCGTGTCGTCATTCGAAGCGGTCGGCGAATTCACTGCCGGCCGAATGAGCGAAAAAGACTTCAAAGAGATCGAGCGACGCTGCGTGCCCGGCTCGGGCTCTTGTGGTGGCATGTACACCGCCAATACGATGAGCTCGTCGTTCGAAGCGCTCGGCATGAGCCTGCTGTACTCGTCGACGATGGCCAATCCGGACGACGAGAAAGCGCAGAACACCGCCGAGAGCGCGCGTGTGCTGGTCGATGCGATCAAGAATCAATTGTTGCCGCGCCGGATCATCACGCGCAAATCGATCGAAAACGCGGTGTCACTGATCATGGCGGTCGGCGGCTCGACCAACGCAGTGCTGCACTTTCTCGCGATTGCGCACTCGGCCGGGGTCGAATGGACGCTGGAGGATTTCGAACGAGTGCGTCGCAAGGTCCCGGTGCTGGCCGATCTGAAACCTTCGGGGCGCTATGTCGCTACCGACCTGCACCAGGCTGGCGGTATTCCGCAAGTGCTGAAGATATTGCTGGTGAATGGTCTGCTGCACGGCGACTGCATCACGATCACTGGCAAGACGATGGCCGAGATGCTGGCCGATGTGCCGGCCGAGCCGCGCAGCGATCAGAACGTGATCCGCCCATTTTCAAATCCGATGTACGCGCACGGGCATCTGGCGGTGTTGAAGGGCAACCTCGCCCCCGAAGGGTGTGTCGCAAAAATCACAGGGCTAAAAAATCCGGCGATGACCGGCCCCGCGCGCGTGTTCGATTCCGAAGAGGCTGCACTCGAGGCGATCCTTACCGACCGCATCAAAGCGGGTGATGTGATGGTGATCCGCTATGAGGGCCCGAAGGGCGGACCGGGCATGCGTGAAATGCTGGCGCCAACGTCGGCGCTGATCGGAAAGGGATTGGGCGAGAGCGTCGGACTGATTACCGACGGCAGATTTTCAGGGGGTACCTGGGGAATGGTCGTTGGCCACGTAGCGCCCGAAGCCTACGTCGGAGGCAACCTGGCATTGATCAAAGAAAACGACTCGATCACGATCGACGCGCATAAGCTCTTGCTGCAGCTCAACGTCAGCGACGAGGAATTGCGCAAGCGCCGCTTGGGGTGGAAGCAACCGGCACCGCGTTACACGACAGGAGTGTTGGCGAAGTTTGCAAAGATGGCGTCGACCGCGAGCAAGGGCGCGATCACCGACGAAAAGCTATTCGACTAGGCCTATCTGCGCAGGCGTGGGCTCTTCTCGGTCTCGAGGCGCTTCCTGATCCGTTCCTTCTTCGCCTTGTCGATTTCGTCGAAGGCTTTTTTCTTGTCCATGCCGAGCCGCTTCTCGACAAGCTCAAACCATAGAAAGCCAACACCGAACGGCAACGCGATCCACCACCACGACAGTTCGGAGAAAACGCTGATGTCGAGAGCCTTCAGGACGATCATTGCCACGCCGACCCAGATAAACCACATAGTGCTCACCCGATGCTGATGTAACCGATCGTAAATATAGCCTTCGATCAGGCGCAGTAGAGGCGTATTTGAGGTCAACCGGTCGGTGGCATTCCCGTTAGACTTGCCAGCAACATCAACGTACGGAGCTAGGGATGAAAACGAAATTTGCAGTAACCGCCCTGATAAGTGCGTGCGGCATGCTGACCATCGGGGGGCCCGCCGTTGCCAGTGCTGACTTGGCAAAACAAAAGAATTGTCTCGCTTGCCATGCGCTCGACAAGAAACTGGTGGGTCCGGCGTACAAAGACATTGCGGCCAAATACAAAGCCGACAAGAATGCGCAGGCCACCCTGGTGAAAAAAGTTCGCGAAGGCGGAGTCGGCGTATGGGGTCAAATTCCGATGCCGGCAAATCCCCAGGTCAATGAGCAGGAAGCCCAGGCGCTCGTGAAGTGGGTTCTGTCAATGTAGGCCCACGGCAGCAAAGGACGGGGGCGCTTGATGCGCCCTTTTTTTACGCCACGAGCGGCGGCAGCTCGATCGCTGTCGGCCGACCACTAATCAGATTCGCGATCAACTCCCCGCTTCCCGCCGCCATCGTCCAACCGAGCGTTCCGTGGCCCGTATTCAAATAGAGCGCCGGGACGTGTGTCGCACCGAGGTACGGAACGTTCGAAGGCGTCAGTGGCCGCAACCCGGCCCAGTAACGTGGCTGAGAAAAGTCACATGCGCCGGGAAATAACGCTTCAGTACGCCGCGTCAGTGCGTCGCACCGAGCCGGGTTCAGTTCCAGCCCGTCACCGCCAAGCTCGACCGTGCCGGCGACCCGCAGCCGTCGGTCAAAGCGAGAGAACACAATCTTGTATTCATCATCCGTCAGGCTCACGGTGGGTGCGCGCTTCAGATCGGTGATGTCGAACGTTGCCGAATATCCTTTCGCCGGAACGATCTGCAAACGAATTCCAAGCGGGGCCAGCAAAGCGCGCGTCTGCACACCGAGGCATGCGACGACCGCGTCGGCATTCAGACGCGTACTCGCACCCTCCGCACGCAAGATTTCGATCCCCGCGCAGCGGCCTTTTTCAACGAGCACGCGTAGCACGGTGGTATTCAACAGAAATTCCACGCCCCGCTGCCCGCATCTCTCGGCGAGCTGCACGGTATAGGCGTGCGCGTCGCCCGACTCGTCTTCCGCACAGTAGTCAGCGCCGACGATGCTGCCACGCACCGGCGCCAGCGCGGGTTCCAGCGCCACCGCTTCGTCCGGCGAGATCGAGCGCCGATCACAACCTAGTGAGCGCATCAGCGCCGCCGAAATGCGAGCGAGCTCAAAATCGGCGTCATCGGTATAGAAGTGCAGGATGCCGCGCTCGGTGTGCGGATAGTCGAGCGCGATGTCGGCGCGCAATTGCTTCAATACGCTGCGGCTGTAGAGCGCCAGCGCTACCAGCCTTCGCGTATTTTGCGCAGCTCGCGCAGCGGTGCACTCGCGCAGGAAAGCCAGCCCCCAAGCCCACTGGTCGGCACTCAAGCGAGGGCGGAACAGCAACGGTGCATCCTCCCGGCCAAGCCATTTCAGCACCTTGCGCGGAGCTCCGGGATTGGCCCACGGTTCCGCGTGGCTGACCGAGATTTGGCCGCCATTGGCGAAACTCGTCTCGCGCCCCGCCCCGACTTGCCGCTCGATCACGCTGACATCGTGCCCGGCCTGGCGCAGGAACCAGGCACACGTCACACCGACCACGCCGGCACCCAACACGAGCACGCGCAAGCGCAACTCCCGTCAAATGGGTGAGTGTACGAAGTGAATCATTTCCGGCAGAACTTGAATTCGGGCGCTTGACGGCCTCGCTTGCCGCCCTTTCTGCCGCGTGAGTACAATTCCGCCGTTCGCCTGCCTGGCCCTCCAACATCGTCTGGCGCTGCGGGCATTGCTGCACAACACATTAAGCCGAGGAGAAAACAACCATGAACTATCAGCTTTTTAGATTCGCACCCGTGGCGATTGCCGCCGCATTGGCGCTGACAGCTTGCAACCGACAGGAAACCCCGGCGCCCAAAGCCGCGGCGCCCGCTCCGGCGCCCGCCAAAGCGGCCGCTTCAGACGTCGTCAAGATCGGCCATGTGGGCCCGATTTCCGGGGCGATCGCTCACCTGGGCAAGGACAATGAAAACGGTGCCCGGCTTGCAGTGGAAGAGATCAACGCCGCCGGCGGTGTCAAGCTCGGCGACAAGACCGTCAAACTTGAACTTGTCACCGGTGACGACAAGGCTGATCCGAAAGACGGCACCCTGGTCGCTCAGAAAATGATCGACGAAGGCGTCGTCGCGGTGGTGGGTCACCTGAATTCGGGCACGACGATTCCGGCGTCCAAGCTCTATTCAGACGCCAATCTCTCACACATCTCACCGTCGGCCACCGCGGTTAAATTGACCGAGCAAGGATTCAAGACGACGTTTCGCGTTGTCGCTCGCGACGACAAACAAGGCGCCGCACTGGCAAACTTTGCCGCGGGCCCGCTTAAAGCGAAGTCTGTTGCCGTCATCGACGATCGCACACCATATGGCCAGGGTCTGGCTGACGAGTTCGAGAAGTTCGCTAAAGAGAAAGGCCTGAAGGTCGTCGGGCGCGAATTCACCAACGACAAAGCGAGCGACTTCAACGCTATTTTGACCAAGGTGCGCTCGTTGAAGCCCGATGTCGTGATGTACGGTGGAATGGACGCCACCGCGGGCCCGATGGCCAAGCAGATGAAGCAGCTCGGAATGAAGTCGACGTTGCTCGCGGGTGACGGAGTGTGCTCGCCCGAGTTCATCAAGCTGGCCGGCAATGCGGCGGACATCATGAAGTGCTCGAACGCAGGCGAAGCCGTCGAGAAACTCGCCAAAGGCGCGGACTTCGTCGCCAAGTACAAGAAGCGCTTCAACACCGAGGTGCAGGTCTATTCGCCTTACAGCTATGACGCGGTCTATGTGATCGTCGAAGCGATGAAAAAAGCCGGCAAGGCGGATCGTGATGCGATCACCACCGCCCTGCGCGATACCAACTACGACGGGCTGACCGGCAAGGTGGCGTTCGATGCGAAAGGTGACATCAAGGATG
>JBDTQZ010000062.1:0-7559 GCA_039931935.1 Burkholderiaceae bacterium
GACGGTGCCGATTGACAAGGTGATTGCCGTTTACGCGCGCGAAAATGGCCAGGGCATGGCCTTCGATGTCCCGCGCGATGCGCCTGCTGTCGCAGACACGGCGAGCGCGGATAACGATGGCGCGAAAACACTGCCGGGTCCAACACCGATGGCATTGGTACCCGTGAGATCGCCGGTCACCGTCGCCGATAACAATGAGCCGAGCGACCCTCCTCCACCGCCCCGGCGCGGCGATCGGCCGAAGCTGACGCGCATAAAGTAAAGTCGCGCGGCTTGCAGCGTCTGCGGCCGGCATAGCTCAGTTGGTAGAGCAACGGTTTTGTAAACCGAAGGTCGGGGGTTCGAGTCCCTCTGCCGGCACCATGCACGATTTTCCAAAAAAAACCGCGGCGCAAGGCCGCGGTTTTATTAGTGCGTAGTGAGTGACTACGACGGACGGATTTCCGCAGCTTGCGGGCCCTTCGCGCCTTGTTTCACCACGAATTCGACGCGCTGTCCCTCAGTCAGCGACTTAAAGCCGCCTGCCTGAATTTCGGAGAAGTGCGCAAACAAATCCTTGCCGCCATCTTCCGGCGTGATGAATCCAAAGCCTTTTGCGTCGTTAAACCACTTGACGGTACCTGTTGCCATTTTTACGTTCCTGATATTAAGATCACAACAAATCAGCCGCCGGAAAGGTCCAGCGGCGAGCTAACGATCAAGAGACGTGAACCTGATAAACGAGACGCGCCGTTGTTTTACGAACCAAGCAACAGGCCAGAGATAACCGGAGAACGACAGACTCAAGCGAAAGCGAAGCGGAGTGTACGCTGTTTCGAGCCTCGTGCCACGTACTGACGAACATTGCGCCGCATCGTGAAGTGCGACCGGCCCGCTGGCACGCCTTTCGCCCCGTACGCCGGGTGACGTAGGCGCCGTGATGCCAACAACACGTGAACCTAGAAAGAACCAGCTGCTTGCCGCGCTACCGGCCGCCGAGTGGGAGCGTTGGCTGCCGCAGCTCGAACAGGTCGAGTTGCCGCTGGGTGAAGTGCTGTACGAGTCGGGCACCACGCTGAGCCATGTTTACTTTCCTCTGACGGCCATTGTTTCGCTGTTGTATGTGATGGAAAACGGCGCCTCGGCTGAGATTGCAGTCGTCGGCAACGAAGGCCTCGTCGGCATCTCGCTGTTCATGGGAGGCCAGTCGACCCCGAGTCGTGCAGTAGTGCAAAGCGCCGGGCACGGCTATCGGCTGAATGCGCAGTCGATGAAAGACGAGTTCAACCGGGCGGGTCCGGTGCTGCATCTGCTGCTTCGTTACACGCAGGCGCTGATCACGCAGATGGCACAAACGGCGGTGTGCAACCGGCACCATTCGCTGGACCAACAGTTGTGCCGCTGGCTGCTGCTGAGCTTGGACCGCCTGCAAGGCAATGACCTGATCATGACGCAAGAGCTGATCGCCAACATGTTGGGCGTGCGCCGCGAAGGCGTGACCGAAGCAGCGCTGAGGTTGCAGAAGGTGGGCCTGATCCGCTATGCGCGCGGCCACATCTCGGTGCTAAATCGCGCTGGGCTGGAGCAACGCACGTGCGAGTGTTACGCGGTCGTGAAAAACGAGTACGACCGGCTGCTTCCGGCGAGTTTGGCAACTTAGCCCGGCGTTAAGCGCGCGGGGCCTCCCACGATCAAGGTAGTTTCTTGTGCGTTAGCGCACAGACGGTACGTGCTGCCTTTCGTATTCTGAGTCCGACAGCAACTGGTTAGCTCGGCGTCTGTCTGTTCAACACGGGCGCGGGGAGTAGTCGAGATGACGATAGGAGTCAGTAACGGACATGGGCATGCTTGGGTCGAGGCGGCGCCCAGCAAGCGAGGTCTGCCTAATGCAGCGCATGAAGCTGTCGAGCCTGCGCCTGAGCAGGCAGCGTCGACGTTAGCGTTCGAAAGTACGGCAGAACTTCACCGTGCGCTGTCAATCAGCCAACAACAAGTGTTAACAGCAAATCAGCAGATCGACACACTGCAAAGACAAGATGAACTTTTGAAGCAGGAAGTGAATCAGCTCGCCCAAGCGGTGACGCAGGCGCGCCGGTTGTCGCATTACGACCAGCTAACAGGACTGCCCAATCGAACTTTGCTGTTGGACCGGTTCAACCAGGCAGCAGCGCGAGCAAAACGCCAGCGCAAGCAGGTGGCCCTGCTGTTCCTCGACCTCGACGGATTCAAAAGCATCAACGACATGTTGGGCCATACCGCAGGTGACCGGCTGCTGCAGCAAGTGGCGGCGCGCCTGACCGCCAGTATCCGCACGTCCGACACCGCCTGCCGGTACGGTGGCGACGAGTTCGTCATCTTGCTGCCAGAGCTTGAGTGCGGCGAAAGTGCGCTTGCGGCGTGCGAGAAAATCCGTGCCCATCTTGCTAAGCCGTATTTAGTCGGCGGCACCAGCATCCATGTCACCGCAAGTATTGGAATGGCCGTCTATCCAACCGATGGAAGTGAGTTCGATGATCTGATACAGCAGTCGGACGCCGGAATGTATTCGAACAAGGCTTGCAGTCCCGCGCCAGCCAGTGTCTTCGCCTTGCGTGCGTGACCTGATAGCAAGCCGAACATGCGATGAGACATTCATCGAGCGAAGTGCAACCCGAAGCTCCCGCACATCCGCCGCAGTCGACGTTTAACACCGACGAAGCCGAGCGCTTGACGGCGCGTGCCGAGCGCGCCTCGCACGATCAATCGAACAGCATCGATACGTCGCGGCTGCTGAAAAGCGTGTCGCGCATGCTCTACTGCGCACTAGTCGAAACGGCGCAGCGCGCCAAGGTGCGCCTGGCATCAGTCATAGCGCTCGATCGAATCTCGCAGCGGTTGCGCCGATTTGATCAGGAAGCAGACGTCGACGGAATGCTCGCCGACACAGTGGCATCAGTCACGTTAATTGCCAACGCGAACGACACCGATGATCCGATCGAATATCAGCGCAAGAAGATCAAGAGCTCACCGCCACTTGTGGAACAGCGTCAAGAACGCGTAGATCGCGACACGGCGGTAGAGCTTCAATAACGCTTTATTAGTTAAGCAGCCTTCCAAGCGTGTGGGCTAACGCACCGACAAGCGTGCCCGGTGAGGCTATGAAGAGTGCTCACCATTCGCTGACAACCGGTTGGCGATGCATGGGTGCGGGTAATTCATATGAAAAATCGAAGAGACAATTTTGGTGCTGCTAGTTGTTTCGTGGCAGCCCTTGTATCGACAGCATTTGTGTTCCTTTCAGGCTGCAACCGTGAGCCGACGGCGACGGTTGCGGTCGCAGCGAAATCCACGAGCGACGCTTACGACACTTTGGAAATGGAGTTCAAAACTCCCGCTGCGGTGGTATCGAGCGATCGTCATACTGGGCCGTTTGCCGCCGGCAGCGCTCTATCATTGGATGCGATTCTGAAGCCCCTAGATCCGTCGCCCATCAAGGAAGTCCAGCTCGACACGTCGCATAAGATCATCGAAATCGCGCCCGGCGTGAAGTTTTCCGCCTGGACCTTTGGGGACCGGGTGCCGGGGCCGGTGGTTCGCGCGCGCGTCGGTGACCGCGTCAAATTCACGATGACCAATCGCAGCGACGAGCCGATGCCCGCCGGCCAGTTCGTCGCCGCACCGATGATGCATTCGATGGATTTTCATTCGGCGATGGTGTCGCCGCAGGACAAATACCGCTCGATCGCGCCGGGCCAAACGATCAGCTTCGAGTTCACTCCGAACTATCCCGGCGTGTTCATGTACCACTGTGGCACACCGATGGTGCTAGAGCACATCGCATCGGGCATGTACGGAATGATGATCGTCGAGCCGCGCGATGGGTACCCGACCAAGGTCGATCGCGAGTATGCGATTCTGCAGAGTGAGTTCTATACGAAGCCCGATCCACAAAAGCGCAAGGTCGAAGGTGCGCCACTTCACGTGCTCGATGGCGAGCGTTTGCGAAGCAAGGCGCCGACGTACACGGTATTCAATGGGCGCCATAACGGCTTTGTCGATAAACCGCTGCCGTCGAAACCCGGAGAGCGCGTACGGCTGTTCGTGATGAATGTCGGCCCCTCGAACACGTCAAGCTTCCACGTGGTGGGCACCATATTCGATCGAGTCTGGACCGAAGGCAATCCGGACAATCAATTGCGCGGCATGCAAACCGTGTTGCTCGGTTCGTCCAGCGGCGCGATCGTGGAGTTCATCGTGCCGGAGGCAGGCAGCTATGTGATGGTCGACCATCACTTCGCCAACGCATCACAAGGCGCCATCGGCCTGATCGCTGCCGGCGGTAAGCCCGAGCACGCAGCAAAAGCGGCCGATGCCGAACATCACAACATTCCGGCGAGTGCGACCCCGACCGACGCGGTGGCTGTGCGCGGGAAGCTTGCTTTCGAATCCAAGTGCCTCGCGTGCCATACGGTCGGCAGCGGCGACAAGATGGGGCCCGATGTCTACGGCGTCACGCGCCGACGTGGCGAAGCGTGGCTTGTCCGCTGGATGAAAGAGCCCGAAAAAATGCTGCAGTCCGACCCGATTGCAAAGGAGATGCTCGCACGCTTCAAAGTTCCGATGCCCAATCAGAACCTCAGCGAAATCGAAGTTCGCGAGTACATCGCCTATTTCAAGTGGGCCGATGCGAATCTGCGTCCGCAAGTTGCGAAGCAACCGCAGCCTGGCGCACCGTCGACTACGAAGCTCCCGTTGCAGAAGACATCAGCTACTCCGGGGTCAGTTGCGACTTCGAGTAAGGCGAGCGGCAAATGAGTGCGAGGTTGTTTGTGGCCATCATCGGCACGTGGCCGGTGTTGGCATGGAGTTGCGGTGTCTGCGACGAAGACAAGGTCGCGGCAACCTATGATCATGAAGTGATTTCGCGTGCTGCAGCCGCGCGCTACTCCGTGGTGTTTTTCACTATGGATACGTCCGTCGAGCCTCGGGCGTTTGCGCAGCGTGTCGCGAGCGTCGCGCCGCGTGTACGCGGGGTAGTGCGGGGTAGCGTACGCACTGCAATTGCGCCATTAGCGTTTTCTTTTGTACTCGACCCTGCGGTGCAAACGCCGGTAAGCGCCGTGGCCGACCTGAGCCGCCTGCTTAACGCGGAGCCGGGTTTACGCATCTTGCGAGTCGTGACCGCGTCACCTAACCGCAGCTAATCGAAAGTGTTGCGCGACGATGCGCGACAGCACGCTAACCTAGAGCCGATTCAGGCGCGATGCGGAGCGGCGCCGATCTGACCGTCCCACCGCGGTGCCAGTTGATGATCGATGTCCAGTAGATCGAGCACGCGGGCGAGTGTGTGATCCACCATCTGTTCGAAGCTTTGCGGACGTTGATAGAACGCCGGCAACGGCGGGAAGATGATGCCGCCCATTAGTGTGACGGCTTCCATGTTGCGGATGTGCGCGAGGTTCAGCGGCGCTTCGCGCGGCAGCAGGACGAGTTTGCGGCGCTCCTTCAAACAAACATCGGCGGAGCGCGAAATCAGATTGTCGGCATAGCCGTGCGCTACCGCCGCCAGCGTCTTCATCGAGCACGGCGCGATCACCATGCCGTTGGTCTTGAACGATCCGCTGGCGAGCGCGGCGCCAATATCGCCGACGTTATGCACGACGTCGGCCAGTGCTTCGACGTCCGCCCTCTTCATATCGAGTTCCTGGTGCACGTTCAGCACTCCGGCCGGCGATATCAGCAGATGCGTTTCGACTCCGAGCGTGCGCAAGTGCCGTAGCAACTGCACGCCGTAGATCGCGCCGGTAGCGCCTGTTATAGCAACGATCAGGCGCATGCCGCGGACTAGACGACCTTGGCGTCCTTCAGCAGCGTCTGCAATTCACCCGATTCGAACATTTCGTTCATGATGTCGGAGCCTCCGACGAACTGACCATTGACGTAGAGCTGCGGAACGGTCGGCCAGTTGGAAAAGTCCTTGACGCCTTGCCGCACGTCGTCGTCGTCAAGCACGTTGACGGTGATCAGATTCTTGACACCGGACTGCTTCAGCAGAGCGATCGCCCGGCCGGAAAATCCGCATTGAGGGAACTGCGAGGTGCCCTTCATAAAGAGCACGACTGGATTGTCGGACACCGTTTTTTTGATGAAATCTGCAGGGGTCATGGCGTGGCGCTCAAGTAGGATTTTCTGAGTGTAGCGAGCAGTAACGGCGCGTCAAACGAGGCGCGCGAGGGTCACCCGGTCCAGTCCAGCGAAGTCGGCCAGCGTTCGTGCCTCGCACCAGGCGCCAGTGTTGAACAGCGCGCGTACCGCCTCGCCCTGTTCATAGCCATGTTCCAGCGCCAGAATGCCGCCCAACAACAGATGCCGCGGCGCGCTTTCGACAATCTGCTGCAGGCACGCCAAGCCATCTCCTCCAGCGACCAGCGCCATCTGCGGTTCGAAACGAAGTGCCTGCAAATGAGAATCGCCCGCGGCGACGTAGGGCGGATTGCTGACGATCAGGTTAAAGCGCCGATCTGAAAGCGCCGAGAACCAGCTTCCTTTGCGGAATGCGACGGTATCCACACTCAGCTTTGCTGCGTTGGATCGCGCTACTTCGAGTGCGTCGTGCGAGACGTCGGTCGCGGTGACTTTCCACGACGGACGCTCGAGTGCGAGCGTAAGGGCGACGCATCCGGAGCCTGTTCCGAGGTCGAGCACATGCGCGTCGTCGCTTAGACCGGCAGTAAGCGCGACCTCAATCAGCAGCTCGGTTTCAGGCCGCGGTGTTAGAACCGCCGGAGACACCTCGAGCACGCGCCCGTAAAACTCCTTTTCCCCGAGCACATAGGCAAGCGGCTCGCCGCGCTGGCACCGCTGGACGAGTTGCGCGAACGCCTGCACATCGGCGGGAGCAACGCTTAATTCGGGTTGTGCAATCAGCCGCTCGCGCGTGACACCGAGCTGGTGCGCCAGTAGGGCGCGCGTTTCCTGTCTGCTCAGCGGGCTTGCACTCAACAACTCGCCGACGCTCTGCGCGACGACGCCTGATGCGTCACTGAACTGCATCACCCAGCGCCGCCAGCAGTTCGGCCTGATGCTCGGCAGCAAGTCTTTCGGTCAGCTCGTCGAGATCGCCGTCCATGATCGCGTCGATTCTGTACAAGGTCAGGTTGATGCGATGATCGGTCACGCGTCCTTGCGGAAAGTTATAGGTACGAATGCGCTCCGAGCGATCACCCGATCCGATCAGCGACTTGCGCGTCGAAGCCTCCTTCGCCTGCTGATCGCGGGTTTGCTGATCCTTGATGCGAGCCGCAAGAATCTTCATCGCGCGCTCACGGTTCTTGTGCTGCGATCGGTCATCCTGGCACTCGACGACGATACTGGTCGGCAGATGAGTGATGCGGACCGCGCTTTCGGTCTTGTTGACGTGCTGCCCGCCGGCGCCGGAAGCCCGAAAGACATCGATCCGAATCTCGCTCGGGTCGATCTTGACGTCATCGATCTCGTCGGCCTCAGGCAGCACCGCTACCGTGCACGCCGAAGTGTGAATGCGCCCCTGCGCTTCGGTCACTGGCACGCGCTGTACGCGATGGCCGCCCGATTCAAACTTC
>JBDTQZ010000063.1:0-7485 GCA_039931935.1 Burkholderiaceae bacterium
GGTGGCTTTTTTGTGCTGCGGAGCGATATCTTCGATTACATCGAGGATGGCGATGAACTCGTGGAGCAGCCATTCGCGCGCCTTATCGATAAGCGGCTTTTGGCGATTTATCGGCATCTGGGGTTCTGGCGCGCGATGGATACATTCAAGGACAAGATCACTTTGGATCGAATGGAAGCAAGGGGGGACTGTCCGTGGATGTTATGGAAGCGATGACGAGGGCGCATTGCTTGCGCTGACGCTCGCTACCTCGCCCAGGTCGGCGCTCGAGATCCTATGCATCGGAGCGCATTGCGACGATATCGAAATCGGATGCGCCGGCACAGTCATTGCGATCCAGCAGCGTTATCCGCGCTGCAAAGTGCACCTGCTTGTGCTGACTTCAACTCCGGCGCGTCGAGCGGAAGCTGCGGCCGCGGCAAAGGCGTTGATCAAAGTTTCGGCGCGCGGCGAAGTGCGCATTTGTGAGTTGCCAGACGGGTTGCTGCCCGCGCACTTGATCGAGGTCAAGGCCGAATTCGAACGCATGAAGAAGGCGATCAACCCCGACTTAGTGTTGACACACCACGGACTCGACCGACACCAGGATCACAGCCTAATCAGCCATGTCACATGGCAGACGTTTAGAGATCATCTGATCTGGGAGTATGAGATTCCGAAATTCGACGGCGATCTGGTCACGCCGAACATGTATGTGCCGCTGCCCGCCGCCCTGGCCGCTCGAAAAATTCGCTTGTGCATGCGCGCGTTTCCTTCACAGCACGCCAAGCCCTGGTTCAAGGCGGAGAATCTCGAGGCAACAATGCGCCTTCGTGGGCTGGAAAGCCGTGCTGCCAGCGGATACGCGGAAGGGTTCCACTGCCGAAAGCTGTTGAGCGGAGTGACGGCGGAAAAACCCTCCGCGTCGCGCCCCGGAGCTGGTAAACGCTAGACGCACTGGCTGGCGCATCCGGAGCTGCGTAAATGAACCCCACGTTTTGGCAGGGCAAGCAGGTCCTTGTCACAGGTCATACCGGCTTCAAGGGCGCTTGGCTCTGCATGTTGCTCGATTCATTTGGCGCGCGCGTCGCGGGATATGCGCTCGACCCGCCGACGCACCCGAGCCTCTATGAGCTCGCGCGAGTCGATGAGTTGGTGGACTCGACCGTGGGGGATGTCCGCGATCTCAAGCCGCTGAGTGAGCGTGTGCGTGCATTCGCGCCTGGCTTTGTTTTCCACATGGCTGCGCAGTCGGTGGTCTTGCGGTCGTATGACGACCCGGTCGAGACCTACTCCACCAACGTGCTTGGCACGGTCCACGTTCTGGAGGCGGTTCGACGCATGGGCCGCCCCTGCACCGTCATCAACGTAACGACGGACAAGTGTTATGAAAACAAGGGCCAGGTCAACGGCTACCGAGAAGGCGACGCTCTGGGCGGGCACGATCCGTATTCAAACAGCAAAGCATGTGCTGAATTGGTCGGCGATGCCTACCGCGAGTCTTTCTTCCCATTGAATCGAAGAAATGACCATGGCGTCGGACTCGCGAGTGCGCGCGCCGGCAACGTCATCGGCGGCGGCGATTGGACCGCACGGCAACTCGTGCCCGACACCATTGCTTCGTTTCTGCAGTCGCAGGCGGTCGTACTGCGCCATCCGCAGGCAGTGCGCCCGTGGCAGCATGTTCTCGATTGCCTCGCTGGTTATTTGACCCTGGCTGAGGCACTTGCCGAAGATGTTGAGGCTTACTCCGGAGCGTGGAACTTTGGTCCGACGGCAAGCGACTCACGCCCGGTTTCTTACGTTGTCGAGACTCTGGCGGCTCACTGGGGCACGGACATCACTTGGGTGAAAGACGGCGCTCATCACGCCCCCGAAGAAGAAATCCTCCGACTCGATGTCACGAAAGCGGCGAAGTTTCTAGGATGGCGATCCCGTCTGCCGATCGACGACGCGCTGCGCTGGGTGGCTCACTGGTATCGCGATTTCAATCGGGGGAGCCACGCCAGGGACCTGTGTCACGAGCACATCGGTGCCTACCTTCAGCTTTCACCGCCGCTGCCCAGTAATGGCCGAGCATGAAAATGGACTGATGTAACCCCTATGGATTTTCATGAATGCGCAGTTCTTGGCGCCCGACTTACCGAACCGGCGATACGGAACGACACGCGGGGTCGCTTCATGCGAGCGTGGTGCCAAAGTGAGTTTACAGAGCACGGAATTCAGTTCACGCCGGTGCAGGCGAACATGGGCTTGAGTATTCGAAGGGGCACGATCCGCGGTCTGCACTATCAGACAGAGCCAGCGCTTGAGGCCAAACTGGTGCGCTGTACTCGGGGAGCGATTTTTGACGTTGTGGTCGACTTGCGACCGACCTCGTCGACGTATCGCGCTTGGTTCGGAACCACCCTCAGTGCGGATAACGGTCGGATGCTGTTCGTACCGGAAGGCTGTGCCCATGGGTGCCAGGCCACCGAAGACATGAGCGAAATTCATTACCTGACTTCTGCCTTTTATTCACCAAACAATGTGCGCGGCCTTCGGTACGATGATCCGGCCATCGGTATCACCTGGCCGCTAGAAGTGTCGGAAATTTCTGAGCAGGATCGCAGTTGGCCGCTTCTCAGCCCGGCCTAGGAATGGAGTATGAACATGAACCCACGCGCAACCATGAGTCCCCTACGCAACACAGCGACCTACAGTGTGTTGCGGACGCGCGAAGCGGAGGGGCGACCGATCCGTGTTGGGGTGATCGGAGCAGGTGCCACGGGCCGCGCGATTGCACTGCAGCTTGGCACCCCGGTGGCGGGGATGCGGTTGGCAGCAATGTCGAACCGCACGCCAACGCACGCCGAGCGTGCGTTCAAAGAGGCTGGAATCGCGAAATGGGAAACGGCAGATACGCCGAAGGATGCGGCCGATCGCATCGCGCGCGGCATGCCTGTGCTCACCGACGATCCGACGGTGCTGACACGATGCGACGCTATCGATCTCATCGTTGAAGTGACAGGGACTGTCGATTTTGGAGCAAGCGTAGTCCTCGATGCCTTTGAGCACGGCAAGTCCGTGGTGCTGGTGAATGCCGAACTCGACTCGTTGCTCGGCCCGATTCTGAAACTCAAGGCGGACCAAGCGGGCGTGGTACTGACGAACACCGATGGTGATGAGCCGGGTGTCGCAATGACCCTGTTTCGATATGTACAGTCGGTCGGTCTGCGTCCCGTTGCAGCCGGCAACATAAAAGGCATGGTCGACTATTACCGAACGCCCGATACGCAGCGCGAATTCGCGGCGAAGAACGATCAGGACGTCCGCAAAGTGACTTCGTTCGCCGATGCAACGAAACTGTCGATGGAAACCACCGTGCTTGCGAATGCAACGGGCTTCGGCGTTGCGCGGCGCGGCATGGTGGGCCCCGCGTGTGCGTACGTAAGGGAGCTTGCGAAGCTGCTTCCTGCGGATGCGATGCTGGACGGCGGAATCGTCGACTACTCGGTGGGGGCAGCACCGCACACGGGCGGGTTCGTTGTTGTTCACGAGGAAAATCCGCTTAAGAAAACCCAGTTGGCGTACTACAAGCTCGGCGATGGTCCTTTCTATGTTTTCTACACGCCGTTCCATCTGCCGCACATCCAGTTGCCGTCGACAATCGCTCGCGCAGTTCTACATTCCGACCCCACCGTCACTCCGCTGGCCGGACCTTCGTGTGAGGTGGTCACTGTCGCAAAGCGACTGCTTCGGGCTGGCGAGCGGCTGGATGGAATAGGAGGCTTCAGCAGCTACGGGTTGATTGAGAATCACGCTACAGCGAGGGCGCTTGACGCATTACCGATCGCATTGTCGGAGAACTGCGTGCTGCTGAGAGATATCGGCAAGGACGAGCTCGTTTCCTTCAGCGACGTAAAGCTGCCTGCGAGCAGGCTGAGCGACGAACTGTGGCGGGAACAGTGCGCGCACTGGCCGATGGCGGCCCGACCTGACCCTGCAGGCAAGAACCGGGAACCTGTTCTCGCTAGCGCCTTATGACGCTCGGTGGCGCGGATCACAAGAATCCAAGTAACCCCGTGTAGCCCTGGAGCGAGCGGCCAGTGGCAAGCATTGTTGTAATCGGCACCGGCATGGCCGGCTTCGGCGCTTCATCCGCTCTCAACGCCGAAGGAATTCGGCCGGTCGTCTACGACAAGAATCCGTACTACGGCGGACACACTGCGTCCTTCAAGGATGCACAAGGCTTTGTGTTCGACCTCGGCCCGCACATCTCGTTTACCAAAGACTCGCGCATGCAGGATCTGTTCGCCGGTTACGTCGAGCAGAAATACGAGTCGGTACAAATCAACCTCAACAACTACTGGCGCGGCATCCGTGTCACGCACCCGGTTCAGCTGCACCTCAATGCATTACCCAAGGACTTGACTGTAGAAATCATCGCCGACTTCGTTAAAGAACACTCGGTCGAGCGCAAGATCGCCAATTACGAGGACTGGCTAGTCGCCAGCTACGGTCGCAAGTTCGCAGAGCTGTTCCCAATGACGTACACGCGCAAGTATCACTTGACGACGGCGTCGAACCTGACCACCGACTGGCTGGGCCCGCGCATGTACCGACCTAGCCTTGAAGAATTGCTGCGCGGCGCATTGGGACCATGGAAGCCCGAGTTGCACTACATCACGAACTTCCGATATCCGAGTCTGGGGGGTTTCATTTCGTACCTGAGGGACCTCCCGAAGATCGCCGACATCAAACTCGAACACGAGTTGGTTGCGGTCGATCCAAAGCAGAAAACGTTGCGCTTCTCGAATGGCTTGACGAGCCCCTACGACGCGCTGATCTCGTCAGTTGCGCTGCCCGACCTGCTTCCAATGATCGTGGACGCACCGAACGACATTGTCGAAGCCTCCCAGCAGCTGGCCTGTTCCACTTGTGTGTTGGTGAATGTCGGCGTCGACCGTGCAGACCTGTCACAGTCGCAGATGACTTACTTTTACGACGAGGACATTTGCTTTTCGCGTATCAGCTTTCCGCACATGCTGTCGGCAAACAATGCACCGCCGGGTTGTGGAAGCATCCAAGCGGAGGTCTACTTTGCGGACAAATATCGTCCGTTGACCAGAGCCCCGGAAGAGCTGATCGAGCCGGTGATTGCAGACCTGCGTCGCAGTGGAACACTGCGCGAAAACGACAACATCCTCACCAGCCACGCTCGTGTTGTACGTCATGCCAACGTCATTTTCGACCTCGACCGGACGGCTGCGTTGGCGGCAGTCCATGGGTATCTCGACGACGTTGGCATTGCCTATTGCGGCAGGTACGGCGACTGGGGTTACATGTGGACCGACGAGAGCTTCTTGAGCGGAGAGCGGGCGGCACAATCAGCGTTGTCACGGTGCTGAATTTGGAAGCGCGAGCCGATGACTTACCGCGCCAGCTATTGGAAGACAACCGCGATCTCGTTCGTGGCCGCCTGCCTTTGTCTGTTTGCGCTCGTGCGCTTACTTTCTCTGAAGCTGGCGTTCGTTCCCTTATCGCTGCTTGGTTTTGCGCTTGCCATGATCACGCTGACATGCCTGTTGATTGCAACCGGCGGCGTTGTATGCCTGTGGCGCGACGCCAGGGAAATCGCAGGAATAGCGGACTTCTTGGCCGGTTTCGCCGTCCGAGTCCCCACACCGAGTCTTCTTTCGGCACTCGGACTTCGCTTTCTGCAGGGAGCACGCCTGCGGCCAGGTGACCTGGTCCAAGTCAGACCGCGTCATGAGATCGAAGCAACGCTCGACGCACAAAGAACGATGGCGGGCCTGCCGTTTATGTTCGAGATGGAGCCGTTCTGCAACCGCATCTTTCGAGTTCACCGGCGGGTCGATCACATCAACGACATGCGCAACAAGACTGGCCTGCGCCGGACGCGCGATGTCGTTACGCTAACCGAAGTGCGCTGCTCGGGGTCCGCTCACGGCGGATGCCAAGCCGCGTGTCAAATCCTGTGGAACGACGCTTGGCTGAGAAAGATGCCCGATCGACAGCCAGCAACGGCCGTCCTAGAGGCGGCAAGTTATGTCCCGTTGCCCTGCGCTCTGGCGGACTCTGAAGAGACAGACCCGACCTACTTCTGCCAGATGACTACGCTGTGGGAGGTATCCCAACCTCTAGCACCCATCGACATCAGGCAGGATTTTCGGCCGCTGATTTCCGGCAACATCTCTTTTGCTGACTTTGGGCTCACTCTACTTACGCGCATTTTCAACATCGTGCAGGATTTGCGCGGCGGCGCCGGTTATCCCTTCATGCCGCAACACCGGCTACAAGGTCCGTCTCCCTCGGCCGAGCAGCATTTCAAAGCAGGAGATGCGGTCGTTGTACGCAGCAAGGACGAAATTTCCCAGACGCTGCTAAACGGAAAGAATAAAGGGCTTTGGTTCGATAAAGACATGATTCGTTTCTGCGGTCAGTCTGCCATAGTCAGAAAGCGAGTGAGCAAAATCATTCATGAGAGCACTGGCAAGATGGCGGTACTCAAGACTCCCTGCGTAGTGCTCGAAGACGTAGTCGCGACGGGCGAATTCCTGCGCCTTTGTCCGCAGCACGAATATATTTTTTGGCGCGAGATCTGGCTCAGGCGTTCGCCACAGGTACAGCAAAGCGAAATTGCGCCGGGTGGGTAGGAATCTATGTCGGAAGCTTGCCTTATCACTGTGGGCCTGCCCGTATATAACTCGGAACGCTACGTCAGGCAGTCGTTGGAATCACTGCTCGCACAGACTTTTCGCGATTTCGTGCTGATCATCAGTGACAACGCGTCAACCGACGCGACGGCGCAAATCTGCCAGCAATACGCCGCTTCGGATGCACGTATTAAGTACTTCCGGAATGAAACGAACATCGGCAATCCGCGCAACTTTAATCGGGTGGCCGAGCTTACTGAAACGCGCTATCTCAAATGGTCCACGGCTGACGACTTCTGGCAACCCAGCTTTCTGGAAAGGGCGTTGGAGGTGATGGAGCGCGATGAAACGATTGCACTTTGCTATCCGCAGGCGGTCCTCGTGGATGCTGACGGTCGTAATCCGCAGAACTACGACGACGTCCTTCATCTTATCCAGGAGGATCCGGCCGACCGCTTTGTCGCGTTGCTCGACAGAATCAAACTAGCGCATCAGCATCTTGGCTTGATCAGGATGGCACATCTGCGGCAGACACATTTGCTCGGCGCGTACGTTGCCTCTGACGTCAACCTGTTGGCCGAGCTGACTTTGTACGGGAAGTTTTTCGAGCTCCCCGATCGTGTTTTCTTTCGGAGATTTCACAAGGACTCCGGAAGCTGGAAGCGTGGCGACGCGGAACATGAGGGCCGGCGATATCATGCAAGGGGTGCGAGAAATATCGGTCTTAACAAATGGCGCCGCCACCTCGGATTCTTCCCAGCAGTGCACGGTTCCCCCCTTCGGTGGAATTCGAAGGCGCGCCTCTATCGGTTTCTCCTGCGACACATGATCTGGGACCGTCGTGATT